>NZ_JAAAYH010000212.1:0-15526 GCF_018035285.1 Streptomyces sp. MK37H
GGGCAGACCGTCCGGCAGCTTGCCCCGGTAGACGGTGGCGAGCAGGCTGCCCAGCCCGGCCACGCCCAGGGCGATGCCGAGTTGCTGGTGGGTGTCGTTGAGCGCGGAGCCCATACCGGCCCGCTCGGGCGGCACCGCCCCCAGGACCGTGCTGGTCGCCGAGGGCCCCGCGATACCGGATCCGAGGCCCGCCAGCCCCAGCCCGATGGACACCGCCGCGGAGCCGCTGCTCTCGGAGAGCGAGGCCAGCACCGCGAATCCGGCCGCGGTGACGGTGAATCCGGCGACGATGCAGGACCGCGGCCCGAATCTGGCCGGGGCCCGGCCACCCACCGCCGAGCCCGCGACGACCCCCGCCGCGAGTGGCACCGCGGTGAGCCCGGTCTCGAACGCGCTGTAGCCGAGCACCAGTTGCAGATACTGGCTCAGGACGAAGAGGGTGCTGCCGGTGGCGATCGTCATCACCGCCACCGCGAAACCGGCCCCGGAGAACCGCCGGTCGCGGTAGAGCCGCAGATCGACCATCGGCGTCGCGGTGTCGGCGCTGCCGTACGCCGAAGCCGACCAGCGCCGACACCGCCACCGCCGCCCCGGCCACCACCGCGGGCGCGGTGTACCCGTGCGCCGGGGCCTCGATCAGTGCCCACACCAGGCCGGTCATGCCCACGGTGACCAGGACGGTGCCGTACGGATCCAGCCCCCGGCCGTCGGCCGCCCGGGTCTCGGGCACCAGCCGTACGACCCCGAACAGGGCCACCGCCACCGCGGGGACGTTGATCAGGAAGACCCCCGCCCAGCTCCACGCGTCCACCAGGGCACCACCGAGCAGGGGCCCCGCCGCCATGCCGACGGAGGCGACCGCGCTCCACACCGCGAAGGCCCGCGGGCGCTCCGGGCATCGGCATTTCCTTCATCTCCTGAGTCCTCAGGCGGAGTTCGCCCACTGCGAGGTTGGCCTCCGATGGGCCGGGGCGTCCGACGGCACCGTGCGAGCCGGGAGATGGACTGTCGGGTTCATGGAGAGCGGCTGAGGATGGAGACCCGGCCTGACGCCGCGTTCTGCTCGTCACGCTCGGGCGTGCGCCCGGCCGATCGGGTGACATGCGCGTCAAGGCCATTGCCGCCGGATCCCTCCACTGGGTTACTGGAACCGTCCAGTCCGGTAGGTCGCCCATCCTCTCCGGGGGAGTGCGCTCGGCCTGCCGTTGTCACCGGTCAGCCATCGGTAGCGGTGGCACACATGGGGGACTCTCCCGGCGGGTGAATGACCTGCCAACCAACGATGATCAGCCAGGCACCCGTCAGAACGGCGAGACCACCCGTTCCGGTCGAACCAGCCACCGGCCTCCCGGCGCCGGCCCGCATCCAAACCTCCGTGCTTCCGGCAGCGCCCGGACGGCAGGTGCACACCGCGATCGGGCCGTATTCCGGCCAGGGACGCCCTTTTCGCGGCTGATCACCTCATCCAAGGAGGATTATCATGCCCATCGCCCCCAACTCAGGGTCGAGCGGCGGTGGGCAGACCGTCACCATCACCGGGAACAACCTCGGTGGCGCTACGGCAGTGAAATTCGGCAGCAAGAACGCCACCATCACCGCCAACACGCCCACCCCGGTCACCGTCACCACCCCGTCCGGCACCGGCGGGGTGCCGGTGCCGGTGACCACGCCGGGCGCCACCAGCAACCTGCTCAACTTCTTCTATGCCGGCGCACTGTTCAAGTCGGGCCTGAGCGCCACCTCCGGGCGGCTCGCGGGCGGCAACACCGTCACCATCACCGGCACCGGGCTGTCGGCCGCGAACACGGTGCACTTCGGCGCCAACACCGCGACGCCGACCGTCGTCAGCGACAGCACCATCACCGCCGCCGTGCCCGCAGGCGCCGCCGCCGGGTCCGTCGGGGTCAGCGTGACCACCGCGGGCGGCACCAACAACGGCCTGTCCCACACCTACGTGGATGTGCCCACCGTCACCGGCTTCGCCCCCACCTCGGGCCCGGCCTCCGGCGGCACGGCAGTGACCATCACAGGCACCGGCCTGGGCACCACCCAGTCGGTCACCTTCGGCGGCATCGCGGCCCCGTTCACCGTCGTCAACGACACCACCGTCTCCGCTGTCTCCCCGCCCACCGCGGACGGGCAGCCCGGCCCGGCCGACATCACCGTCACCAACACCGCTAGCAGCGCCACCGCCGCGGCCCCCCTTCCAGTACCTCGCCAGCCCGGGAATCCGAGCCCGGGAAGCCGGACAGCAGCCTCCTGTCCCGCCGGCGGGCCGCACGGTCGCGGTCCGCGCGCACGGAGGGTGCCGGTAAGGGCCCTGTCACCAGCAGCAAACGGCGGTACGTCCCGCCTACCTCAGGGAGTGTCATGTTCACCCTTGCATCGCTTTCGCCGCTGCCTGCCCAGACCCGCGGCTCCGGGTTGAGTGCCGCGTTCGCGGCAGGGACCGCCATTCCCGTGGGTGACACACCCGAGGGAGTCGCCCTCACGCCCGGTGCGGCCCGTGCGTATGTGGCCAACCGGGACTCGAACACCGTGAGTGTGATCGACACGGCCACCGACACCGTCACCGACACCATCGCCACGGGGGCGGGCCCCACCTTCCCGGCGATCAGTCCGGACGGCACCCGGGCGTATCTCACCATCTACGACGACGGTCTCGTCAGCGTGATCGACACCGTCTCCAACGCCATCATCGCGGACATCGCCGTAGGGGCGGGAGCGACGATCGTAGCGCTCACCCCGGACGGCACCCGCGCCTACGTGACGCGGCAGACCACGAACACGGTGAGTGTGATCGACACCGCCACCAACACCGTCACCGACACCATCACCGTCGGGACCGGGCCGACCGGCGTGATCATCACCCCGGACGGGACCCGCGCCTATGTGGCGTGCTTCTCGGGTGCCGTCTACGTGATCGACACCGCCACGAACAACGTCACTGCCACGATCACCGCCGGCGACGTCCCCATCCTGCTGGCGGTCACCCCGGACGGGGCCCACGTCTACGTCACGAACGCCGGCAGCTCCACGGTGAGCGTGATCGACACCGCTATCGGCGCCGTCACTGCCACCATCGGCGTCAGCGCACAGCCGCGCTTCGTGGCATTGAGCCCGGACGGTACCCATGTGTACGTGGCGAACTCCGGCCCGGACACGGTGAGTGTGATCGACACCGCAACCAACACCGTCGTCGAGAATATCGGCGTGGGAGACGGCCCCACGGCCATCGCGGTCTTCCCCGACGGGACACACGCCTACGTGACCAACACGCTCGCGGGCACTGTCAGCGACATGGCAACAACCGTGATCCCCGACCAAGGGTCCACCGGAGGCCGGACCACCGTGACTCTCACCGGGCACCACCTGGCCAACGCCACCGCCGTGCACTTCGGCACCGCCCAGGCCGTCATCACCGCCAACACAGCGACCTCGCTGACCGTCATCACACCAGCCGGATCCGGTGCCGTCCCCGTGACGGTCACCACCCCGGGCGGCACCGGCACCCTCGGATACTTCTACTACAGCCCCTTCCCCGCCCTGACCGGCATCAGCCCCGCCGCGGGCCCCGTCGCAGGCAGCGATCAGGAGATCGTCATCACCGGCCGCAACCTCGCCGGAGCCATCGACGTGTACTTCGGCCCCACCCGCGCCGTCATCCAAACCGTCTCCGACACCCAGATCACCGTCAGGGCCGCCGGTGCCCCGGCGCCGGGCGGCAACGCCGTCACCGTTATCACCCCCGGCGGGACCACCGACGGCCTGTCCTACACCTACCTCGCCCCGTCCACCGTCACCGGCATCAGTCCCAACACCGGACCGGCCACCGGCGGCACCGAAGTGACCATCACCGGCACCGGCCTGGCCGATACCGACCAGGTCACCTTCAACGGCACCCCGGCACCCTTCGCGGTCATCTCCGACACCACCCTGACCGCCACCACCCCGCCCAGCGGCACCGAAGGCACCATCAACGTCACCATCACCGGCCCCGGCTCCACCTCCACCACAACGTTCACCTACGTCTCCGAACCCAACATCTGACCTCACCCGTCCATATGCTCCCCGGCCGCCTGTCCACCGCCCGCAGCGCGAGGGCCGGGCACCGTGCCGGCAGTTCCACCAGCACCTGCTCGAACCTGCGTTCTTTGTGCGCGACGTGCCCGGCCGGGTACGCCGTCAGCTTCTTCGCGTCCGCGCGCTGCGCTCGCATAAGCCAAGGCGTCCCCGGATCTGCGCGCGGGTGGTACTCGGCCGTATGGCTCGCCGAGTCCTGTCGACCCCGCTCCATCCTGTGGTCATGGGGTGGAGCGGCATGACCTCCGTGCGGGGGCAGATCACACGACCCCGGACCCACTCCATCCGGGGTCGTTGCGTTGAGCAGGAGGAGTCCGCGCACTGCCGAGATCATTCCTTGGCGCTGATGGCTGTTCCGTGCCAGGGCCAGCCTCGCCCGCAGGCGCGGCGCACGGCGGCGATCCTGCCCGCAGGGGCCACAGGAAGGTCAGCGGCTTCCGACCGAGACGGAGCCGCCACTGAGCGCCCGCCTCGCTCTCGACGCGGTCTTCGCCGAACTCGACCTCCCCGAGCGGCACAGCGCCGCATGGCAGGAGGACATCGAGGCGTTCATGACCGGCCTGCGCTCGGTCCTGCTGCGCCACCCGTGGGCCGCGGCCCTGGCCAACTCCCGGCCTCTCATGGGGCCCAACGCCCTGCACTGCTCGGAGTTCGCCTACACCGCGCTCACCACCGGCGGCTTCGAAGGGGTCCACCTGTCGTCCGCCGCGGCCACCATCACCCACTATGTGATCGGCTCCGCCTCCTCCGAAGCGGTGTGGCAGCAGCGCTCCGACGAGGCGGCGACCCGCTCGGCCGTGGACGCCCACATCCGCGCCCACATCGACGAATACCCCACCCTCGCCGGCCACTTCCCGCTCCTGGAGGAGGACGACTGGGACTCCCACTTCCACCGCGGCATGCGCCTGCTGCTGGCCGGTCTGGCGTCCCCCGACGCTCAGGAGCGGTCATGACCGCCCCGGCCTCCACGCTGATCGAGGCGGCCCGGCGCCTGGCCCACGAGGTGCTGGCGCCCGGCGCCGAGGCCGCCGACCGCGAGGGCGTTTCCCCGGCCGCGATCGGCGAGGTGAAGGGGTCCGGGGTGCTCGGGGTGAGTGGCCCGGTGGCGTACGGCGGGGCGCAGGCGCCGGACGCGGTGGCCCGCGAGATCGCCGAAATCCTCGCCGGGGCGTGCTGCTCCACCTACTTCGTCCAGGCCCAGCACCACAGCCCGGTCAGGATGCTCGCCGCCTCCGACTCCCCGGCGCGTGAGCGGCTGCTGCGGCCGCTGTGCGACGGGACGCTGCTGTCCGGTATCGCCTTCTCCCATTTGCGGGCCTTCCCCCGCACACCGGTGCGGGTCACCCGGGTCCAGGGCGGCAGGCGCTTCGACGGCCGGGTGCCGTGGTACACCGGCTGGGGCCTGAACGATGTGATGCTGCTCGCCGGGGTCACCGACGACGGCGAGGCGCTGTTCGCCTTCGCCGACGCCCGTGAGCAGCCCGGTCTGCGGCCCACGCCGCAGCTCGAACTCGCCGCGCTGACCGGCACTCGTACGGTCGGCCTGGAACTGGACGGCTTGGTGGTGCCCGAGGACGCGGTGGTCTGGAGCCGTCCCTACGAGGAGTGGGCGGTCGCGGACCGGCCGAAGAACACCAACCCCAACCCGGCCGTGTTCGGCGTGGCCGGTGCCGCCCTGGACCTGTTGGACGCCGCCGGGGACGCGGAGGCGAAGGAGACGGCGCAGGTGCTGGGCGAGCGGCTGCGCGCGGTGCGCCAGGAGGCGTACGCGCTGGTGGACGAGGTTCCCCCGGGCGAGCGCCTGGCGGACCGGCTCGCGGTGAAGACCCGGGCCTACGACGTGCTGCGCGCCGCCACCACCGCGGCGATCGTCGCGGGCGGCGGCCGGGCCTTCGGCCTCGGCAGCCCCGCCCAACGGCTGGCCCGGGAGGGCCTGTTCCTGGTGGTGCAGGGTCAGACCGCGGACGTCCGAAGCGCCCACTTGCGGGCGCTGCGCGGCTGAACCGCCCGCCTACTCCAGGCCGGAAGCGCCGAGGATCTCCCAGGTGGCCGTGTTGTCGAGGTTCCGGCCCGGCAGCCGCAGGATCTCCGTGCCGTGCCGCAACGTCCCGGCCCCGAGGTGGCGGCGGCCGGGCCCGAGCGGATCGCCACCCGGGCCCGGCCGCCGTGTCTCACGCCGCGAGCTCCTTGCGGATGCGGTTCAGCATGAAGGCGGAGGACTCCCGCGCCCGTTCCTCCCAGGCGAAGACGCACGAGGTGGCGACACCATCGAAGTTCAGCTCGCGGAGGGTGCCGAAGAAGGTGTCCCAGTCGACCTCGCCCTGGCCGATGTCCAGGTGCTGATGGATGCGGGCGGGGGTGCCGGGTGGGTTGAGGATGTAACGCAGCCCGGAGGAGCCCTTGTGGTTGAAGGAGTCCGCGATGTGCACATGCTGGAGCTTGTCGCCCGCGTAGCGCATCATCGCCGCGATGTCCGCCGTCGGCTCGGCACCGGAGAGGTGGAAGGTGTGCGGAGCGCAGTAGAGGTAGTTCACCCACGGCTTGTTGATGGCGCGGACCAGGTCGACCGCGGGGGTGTTCTCCTCGCAGAAGTCGTCCGGGTGGGCCTCGAGGTTGAGCGCGATGCCCTCGCGTTCGAAGAGCGGCAGCAGTTCCTCCAGCGAGCGCCAGAAGGCGGCCTCGCTCTCGGCGGCGCGCTCGGGGCGGCCGTTGAACTCCGAGTTCATCAGCGGGCATCCGAGGTCCGCGGTGATCTCGATCATCCGCTTCCAGTAGCGGACGGCGGTCTGCCGCTCGGTCTCGTCGGGCGAGGACCACTTGTACAGCGGCAGCACGGAGGAGAGCTGGACACCGTGCGTGCGCAGGGCCCGCTTCAGTTCCGCGACGCGCTCGTCGTCCGCCCGTGGGTGGAGGAAGAACGGCATGAAGTCGTCGCGCGGGGACAACTCGATGTATTCATAGCCGAGTTCGGCGACCGTGCGCACCATCTCGTCGAGCGGCAGCGCGCGGAGCATATAGGGGTCGAGTGCGATCTTCACGAGGTGGCTCCGTAGCACGCGGGTCGGGGCTTCATGTCGACGGTGATGATCTGGCCGCCCGACTCCAGGGACTGGACGGCGGCATCGGTGATGACGGTGGCGGCGTAGCCGTCCCAGGAGGACGGGCCGGTGGGTTCGGCGCCCGCCGCGACCGAGGCGATCCACTCGCGGAACTCGGTGTCGAAGGCATCGCCGAACCGGCCCTTCCAGTCCTGGAGCACGGCGGTGCCGTGCCGGCCGGCGGCGCGGATGCCGACGGCCGCCGGGTCCGGCAGCCTGACCAGGCCGTCCTCGCCCACGGTCTCGCACTGGATGTCGTAGCCGTACTGGCAGTTGACGAAGACCTCCAGATCGATGCGGACACCGTTCGCCGTTTCGAAGAGCATGATCTGAGGGTCCTTGAGATGGCTGAACCGCTTGCCGGTGGCGCGCGGGGTGATCACCTGGACGGAGCTGATCTCGTCGTCGAGCAGCCAGCGCAGTACGTCGATCTCATGGACGGCCGTGTCCTGGGCCGCCATCGCGGAGACGTAGGAGTCCGGCACGGTCGGGTTGCGGTGTGCGCAGTGCACGATGAGCGGAGTGCCGACGGCGCCCGAGGTGAGCACGTCCTTCATCTGGCGGTACCCGGCGTCGAAGCGGCGCATGAAACCGACCTGCACGAGGCGGCGGCCATGGGCGCGCTCGGCCTCCACGATGCGCAGACAGTCCTCGGCGGTGGTGGCGAGCGGCTTCTCGCAGAACACCGGCTTGCCCACCGCGATGGCGTCGAGAACGTGCTCCGCGTGGGTGGGGCCCCAGGAGGTGACGAGGACGGCGTCCACGTCGGGGGAGTGGATCAGGTCCCTCCCTGTGGGCAGCGCGGCGGCGCCGATACGGGAGGCCACCTCGGTGGCGCGGGCCTGGTCGATATCGGTCACGGCGGTGACCGCGGCACCGGTGATGACCTCGGTGAGCCGCCGGATGTGGTCCTGGCCGATCATTCCGGCACCGATCACACCTACATGTACGGTCATGGTGGGATTCCTTGGAGAGCGGGGTCAGGAGAAGCGCGTCCGGAGCTCGGCTTCGAGCACTTCGAGCGTGCGGCCCTTGGTCTCGGGGACATAGAGCTTGACGAAGGTGAGCGAGAGCAGGCCCGCCACCACGAAGAGGAAGAAGGTGTTGGAGATCCCGATCCCGGAGACCAGGGACGGGAAGACCAGCCCGATCACGAAGTTGGTCAGCCACAGCACCACGGCCGCCACACCCATCCCGAAGCCACGCATCCGCATGGGGAAGATCTCCGAGAGCATCAGCCAGGTCACCGGGGAGATCGCGCCCTGCTGGAAGGCGAGGAAGGTGATGGTCATGGCGAGCACGGCGTACGCCCGGGCGTCGCCCGAGGGCAGCACCAGCGAGAAGACACCGATCAGCAGCAGGGCGGTGGTGGTGCCGAGCTGCCCGGTCATCAGCATCGGGCGGCGGTTGACGCGGCCCAGCAGCCAGATGCCCACGAAGGTGGCCAGCACTGAGATCACGCCGTTGGCGATGTTCGCCGTCAGCGCGCTGTCCGAGGCGAAGCCGGCGTCGGTGAGGATCTGCGTGCCGTAGTACATGATCGTGTTGACGCCGGTGATCTGCTGCACGATCGCGATGCCGAAGCCGACGAACATCAGCTTGCGCACCCATGGCGTGGCCTTCATGTCCTGCCAGCCACCGAGCTTCTCCTGCTCCTCCTTGATGGCGAGCGCGGACACCTCGCTCAGTTCGGCCTCGGCCCGCTGCTGGGAGCGGACCTGCTTGAGCACATCGAGCGCGTCGGCGAAGCGGCTCTGGGAGGCCAGCCAGCGCGGGCTCTCCGGCATCACCAGCATGCCGAACCACAGCACGACGGCCGGAAGCGTGGCCAGCACGAGCATCCAGCGCCAGATGCCGCCCGACTCGCCGCCCACCTGGGCGATGATCGCATTGGAGGTGAAGGCCAGCAGCTGACCGCTCACAATCATCAGCTCATTGCGGGTGACCAGGGCACCGCGCCGCTCCGCGGGCGAGATCTCCGCGAGGTAGACCGGCACGGTCACCGACGCACCGCCGACCGCGAGACCGAGGACGAACCGCGCCACGATCATGATCGCGGTGGTCGGGGCGAGGGTGCAGCCCAGCGCGCCGATGAAGAACAGCACGGCCAGCGTGAGAATGGTGCGCCGCCGTCCGCGTGCGTCCGACAGCCGCCCGCCGGTGATCGCGCCGAGCGCGGCACCGAGGAGCAGTGAGCTGGTGACCATGCCCTCGGTGACCGCCGTGAGGCCCAGGTCGTCGGTCATGTACGGCAGCGCGCCGTTGATGACACCGGTGTCGTAGCCGAAGAGCAGACCGCCGAAGGTGGCGACGACGGTGATGATGCGCAGCCGCCGGGAGACCGCCGGCGGCGCGGGGCCGGTGATGGCGGTGGCCGGGATGGAGGCCCGTGTCGCGTCGTCCCTGACGTCCATGGCCGCCTCCTACCGGTCGAGGGTCGGGCGTCGGGTCCCGGTGAGGCCGCAGCCGGCCAGGTGCTCACGGGTGCTGACGGCGATGGGCAGCGGCACATCAGGAGCGCACGGGTACAGATCCTGCTCGACGATGACGAACAACTCGGCGTCGAGTGCGGTGAGTTCGGCCACCACATCGGCCGGGTTCGGCACACCCGCGGGCGGGGAGACACACACGCCGCGCTTGACGGCCTCACCGAAGGAGAGGTTCTCGGCGGCCACCTGGGCGAGCACGGTGGGATCCATCTGCTTGATGTGGACGTAGCCGACGCGCTCGCCGAAGCGGCGGATCAGATCGAGGTTGTCACCGCCACCGTAGGCCACGTGTCCGGTGTCCAGACAGAGGTTGGTGTAGCGGCCGTCGGACTCGTTCAGCAGCCGCTCGATCTCCGGCTGGGTCTGGATATGGCTGTCGGCGTGCGGGTGGATCACCAGACGTATGTCGTACTCGTCCAGCAGGAGCTTGCCCAGCCGGTCGGCGGACCGGCCGAAGCCCGCCCACTGCTCCGCGGTCAGCTCGGGCGGCTCGGTGTAGTCACCGGTCTTCTCGTCCCGGAACATGGGCGGGATCAGGACCAGGTGGTGAGCCCCCGCGGCGGCGGTCAGCTCGGCCACTTTACGCACGTGGGCGAGCATCTCGTCCCAGACATCGGGGCGGTGCAGCGCCCCGAACGCGGTGCCGCCGGAGACCCGCAGACCGCGCGCGTCGAGCTCGGCCTTCAGCTGCCGCGGGTCGGTGGGCAGGTAGCCGTACGGGCCGAGCTCCAGCCACTGGTAGCCGGCCGCGGCCAGTTCGTCGAGGAAGCGGGTGTACGCCACCTGGTACTCGTCCTCGGGGAACCAGACGCCCCAGGAGTCGGGGGCGGAGCCCAGGCACAGGTTGCCCGCGGTGGTGCGGAGAGGGGATGGCGCCGTTGCCATGGCGTGTCCTTCTGTGGAGGGGGAGGAGGACGGGGTCGTGGATCGGGGAGAACGGAGTTGACTAGCGCGCTCTACTAGCGCGCTCTAGGCGAGTACGATGGCCGCTGTCCGAATGTCATGTCAATAGCTTGTTGCCGGGGGATTTCACGACTGCCCGTAAGGTTGGGCCGCGTCGGAGGGTGGTCACAGGTGGAAACATCGGGCAGGCAGCGGCCCACCATGGCGGACGTCGCTGAGAAGGCGGGCGTGTCCCGGGCACTGGTCTCGATCGTCTTCCGCGATCAGCCGGGGGCGAGCCCGCAGACCCGCGACCGGGTGCTGCGCGTCGCCGACGAGATCGGCTACCGTCCCGACAGCGCGGCCCGGCTGCTGGCCCGTGGCCGCAGCCGCACGCTCGGCGTGATGTTCACCGTGCACCAGCCCTTTCACGCCGACCTCGTCGAGGGCATCTACCGCGAGGCCGAGCGGCTCGGCTATGACGTCCTGCTCTCCGCGACCGCTCAGGGGCGTGGCGAGGCCAAGGCCGTCGAGGCACTGCTCGGCCACCGCTGCGAGGCGGTGATCCTGCTCGGTCCCGACGCACAGCCCGCGGACATCGACGCACTGGGACACCGTACGGTCGCCGTCTCCGTCGGCCGCCGGGTTCCCCACGCCCGCGTCGACAGCGTGCACACGGCCGAGGGCAAGGGCGTACGGCAGGCCATGGAGCACCTCGTCGAGCTGGGCCACCGCGGGATCGTGCACATCGACGGCGGCCGTGGACCGGGCTCGGCCGAGCGCCGCCGCGCCTATCAGGCCGCGATGCGCCGCCACGGCCTGGAGCCCGAGCTACGGGTGATCCCGGGTGAGCACACCGAGCAGTCGGGCATCGACGCGGGGCGGCTGCTGCTGGCCGAGCGCGACCACGGCCGGCCCCTGCCGACGGCGGTCCTCGCGGGCAACGACCGTTGCGCGATGGGGCTGTTGATGACCCTGGCGCAGGCGGGCGTCGAGGTTCCGCGCGATCTGTCGGTCGTGGGCTACGACGACAGTCACCTCTCCCATCTGATGCCGATCGGCCTGACCACGGTCCGCCAGGACGCCGTGCTCATGGCCGAGTACGCGGTGCGGTTCGCCGTGGAGCGGCTGGAGAACGCCGTGGCGGAGCCGAGGGAGGCGGTGCTGGACCCCAAGCTGACGGTACGGGGCACCAGCGGACCGCCCCCGGGTGGGTGAACGCGAGGCGGGCTAGCCGAAGTCGGTGATCAGCTCGTGGAACAGGTCGTGCACGGCATGGGCGGGCTCCGACAGCGGCTGATGGTCGGAGGTGCAGAGGGAGAGCTTGACCTGGATGGCGGGCTCGACGATCCGCCGTACCTCCAGGTTCCGCACATCGAGGATGGCGCGCGCCGCCGACCAGGGCAGCACCGTCGCCCCGAGGTCCGCGCCCACGGCGCTGACGAGGGTCAGGACCGATTCGAGCTCACCGATCACCCGGGGCTGGAGCGACGCCTGCTGGAACGCGGCTTCCACCACCTGGCGGATGGTGTGAATACGGCTGGGCAGCAGCAGACCGACGCCGACCAGCTCCTTCAGTGCCACCTCACCCTCCCCGCCCGGGATGTCCGCACCCGGGGCGGCGATCAGAAACAGATCCTCGGTGCGCAGCGGCTCGAACTGCACTCCCCGGAGCGGACCGGCCCCGTAGATGAAGGCCATGTCCATCCGGCCGGTCATGATCGCTTCGCTGATGACCCCGCCGAAGTTCTCGTTGATGTGCAGCAGGATGTCGGGGTAGCGCTCGCGCACGCTCCTGAGCAGGGGAAGCGCGAGCGCCGCGCCCATGCTGTACGGGGCCAGGCCCACCGAGACACTGCCGGCCGGGCTCCGTCCTGAGACATCGACCGCCGCATGTGCCAGATCGACCTGGCGCAGGATGAGCTGCGCGTGCCGGTACAGCGCCCGTCCCGCCTCGGTGGGCGCCACCCCGCGTTTGCTGCGGATCAGCAGTTGCTGTTTGAACTGGGCTTCCAGCATGGAGAGTTGCTGGCTGAGCGCGGGCTGGGCGATATGCAGGATGTCGGCCGCGCGCGTGATGCTCCCGGCGTCGACGATCTTCACGAACGAGTACAGACGCCTGGTGTCCATGGATGGGCCTCCAGCCTCAGCGGAGTCTCATGGTAGGCCCACGGCGTCCGGCGGACGGTGGCGCGTGAGGGCCAGGTCATATCCAGCGGTGATTACGTCAGATCGAACGTGTATTTGCCGCCACCCGACAGTGGGATTAGGTTCACTGAAACACGGATTCCGGGGCCGCTCGACCGCGGGAAACCGTGTCATTTCCGCGGCGACCGTGGGAATGCCGACGACCGCGGAAATGCCGACGACCCAGTTAACGCTGTGAACGCGAGCCGGGAGCGGGCGCGGACCAGCCGGTCCACGGAGCCGAAAACGAGGAAGCGGCGATGTCGCCTTTTTCTTCCATTGTCTGGAGGACGTCATGAAGCACATGGTCGATCTCGTGGCAGATCTGGGCGAGGGGTTCGGCGCCTACACAATGGGCGACGATGAAGCGCTGCTGGACGTGCTGACATCGGCCAATATCGCATGCGGATTCCACGCGGGAGACCCGCGGATCATGGACGCGACCGTCCGCCACTGTGTCCGGCGCGGTGTCGCCGTGGGCGCACACCCCAGCTTTCCCGATCTCGTCGGCTTCGGCCGCCGGGCGATGGACCTGACCCCGGACGAGGTCCGGACCGACACGCTGTACCAGATCGGGGCCCTGCGGGCGTTCGCCACAGCGCACCACACCCGGGTGCGCCATATCGCGCCGCACGGCCGCCTCGGCAACCTGGTGGCGACCCGGCCGGACTACGCGGGGGCGGTGGCCGACGCCGTCGAGTCGCTCGACCGGTCGCTGGTCGTCCTGGCCCAGGACGGCGCCCTCGCCGACGCCGTGCGCGCCCGTGGCCTGCGGGTCGGCATCGTCGGGATCGCCGACCGGGCCTACCGCGACGACGGCACGCTGGTGCCCAGGAGCGAACCCGGTGCGGTGATCCACGACCCGGGCGAAATCGCCGAGCGGACCGTCCGGATGGTCACCGAAGGGGTGGTGCGCACCGTCGGCGGGCGTGACCTCCCGGTCGAGTGCGACACCGTGCTGCTGCACGGCGACACCCCCGGGGCCATCACACTCGCGCACCGGATACGCCGCGAACTCCTCGCCGCCGGAGTGCGGATCGCCCCGCTGGCCGACGTCCTGGACGCCAAGACCGGCGACGCCAAAACAGGCTATGCCAAGACCGGCGACGCCAAGACCGGCGACGCCAAGACCGGTGTGGGCGCCTGAGATGGGCGGCGACATCCTGATCGCGGACTGCGGTGACTCGGCCGTCGTGGTCAAGGCCGTGGGCGGGAACCCCGCTCGCGCATGGCACACCGTGCACGCCCTGGCCGACGCGTTCGAGGCGGCCCGGCCCGGCGGGGTGTACGGCATCGTGCCCACCTACGACTCGCTGCTGATCGAGTTCGACTGCTTCCACACCGATCACACGACGGTACGGCGTGCCCTGCGCCACGAGGCCGACCGGCTCGGCGAGCGCTCCCTTCCGGCGGCACCCTCCCGGCGCTTCGTGGTGCCGGTGGTGTACGGCGGTGACCATGGCCCCGATCTCCCCCTGGTCGCCGGGCAGTTGGGGCTGACCGAGCAAGAGGTGGTGGCATTGCACTCCGCGGCCCCGCTCACCGTACGCTGCCTCGGAGCCCCGGCGGCGGCACCGATGATGGACGGCCCCGCCTTCCCGAGGCCCGTCCCGCGGCTGGCCTCGCCACGTATCAGCGTCGTGCCCGGCTCGATCGCGGTGGCCGGGCGGCAGGCCGTCGTCTCGCCCATGCCGTCGCCCGGCGGGTGGCCGCTGCTGGGCCGTACACCGCTGCGCGTCCTCGACCTCGACGCCGAGCCACTGGCCCCGTACCGGCCCGGTGACACCTTCCAGTTCGTGCCGATCGACCCGGCGCAGTGGGACGAGCACGCGGGCATCCCCCTGGCGGCAGCCCGTGGCTGACACCCTGACAGTTCACCGCGCGGGGCTCGCCACCGTGCAGGACCTCGGCCGCTTCGGCCACTCCCGCTACGGCCTGCCGGTCAACGGAGCACTCGACCAGCACTCAGCCCGTGTGGCCAATGTGCTGGCCGGAAACGACGAGGGCGCGCCGCTGATCGAAATCACCGCACTGGACTTCAGCTGTACGCCCTCCACCGATGTGCTCATCGCGGTGACCGGCGCGCCCGCCGAGGTAACCGTGGGCGGTGTCCGGCGCGACCAGTGGGAGCCGGTGTCGGTACGCGCCGGGGAGACCATCGCCATCACGGGCATCCGGCTGGGCCTGCGGGTCTACCTGGCCGTTCTCGGCTCGGTGGAGACCCCGTCCCTGCTCGGCAGCTGCGCCCCCGACACCGTCCTGGGCTTCGCACGGACCCTGCGCGGCGACGATGAGCTGGCCTTGCGCAGGCACTGCCCGCCGATCGACCACCCGGTGTTCCGGATACCGCTGTTCCGGCTGAACGCGCCCATGGCTCGCTTCGGCGACTCCTGGACCGTCGATGTGACCGACGGCCCCGACCTGGAGGAATTCGGCGACACCGCCGAGCGGCTGTTCCGGTCGGCGTTCACCGTGACCCCGCGGAGCAACCACATCGGGCTGCGCCTGAGCGGCGCTGTGCCACGGCGGATGACGAGCGGCGAACCGCTCTCCCGGGGGGTGCCCGTCGGCGCGGTCGAGGTGCCCGCGGGCGACGAACTGCTCGTCCTCCACCGCGGCCGCGGTGTCACCGCCGGATACCCGGTGCTCGCGGTGGTGACGGCCACGGGTCTGTCCGCGCTCGGGCAGGCCAGACCCGGCCAGTCCGTCCGGTTCCGGCGCCGTACGGTCGCCGACGCCGTGAGCGCCCACCGAGCCCAGCGACACGCCATCCACGCGCTCAAGTCC
>NZ_JAAAYH010000213.1:0-15417 GCF_018035285.1 Streptomyces sp. MK37H
CCCTGAGGAGTGAAGGTCAAGTCCGGTACGTCGACGACCGGCGGCAGATCGGGAGTGAGCATTGGCTGCTCATTTCTGTTCATGGGCAGCGGGTACCCAGGTGCCACGGACTCACCCTGCGATACCGGTCACAGTCGGACATGGCGGTCAGATCAATGGTTCGGGCCCGTGTGGGGCGGTCCGCCGAACGGCCGGTGTGCACCCCCGCGGCACACCGGCCGCCGCGCGGCGGCCGGTGTGGCCGGTTCAGCCCACGCGTTCGATGCGCGCGTTACGGATCAGGAATTTGCCCGGCTCACGGACCTGCTCGAAGGCGGCGTTGTTGAGCAGGGCGCAGCTGCCCGAGGTCGAGGTGACCGAGACTGTTGTCGACTTGTCGTTGTCGAGATTGGTCACCTTGAGCTTGGTGCCGACCGGGAACTCATTGCTGGAGGCGGCCGGGGCCCCGCCCTCGCCGGACAGGGTGACAGTCGACCCCGCGCAGACGACCTCGCCCGAGGCGCCGGCGTCACCGGCGCCGGAGTCCGAGGCTCCCGCCGAGGCGGAAGCCGATGCGGAGGCGCCGCCCTCGGCCGGAGCCGCTGCCTCGTCCTGTCCCGCGGCCCCCTCCGCCTGGCCCGCGGCCTCATCGGCGGCGCACCCCGAGGCCTGCTGCTTCCGCTTGATCTCCTCGATGACGGCCTGCCGGTTGGCTATCCGCGCCTGTGACTGCGCATCCGGATTGGCCTGCTGATCAGCGATGAACTTCTGATTGTTGGCCAGTGCCTGCTCCAGCCCGGCGCAGGCCGTCGAGGACTGTGCCGCGCCCTCGGTGCTCGCGTTGCTGGTGGCGGCCAGCACCCCGGCGCCGGTGCCCGCCAGCGCCAGCGAACCGATCAGCAGGCCGAGCTTCTTCTTGCCGCTGAGTGCCCTTTTGCGTGTCATGTCGACTCCTTTTCGAGCTGTCCGCCATGCCATACGGGCGGATGCCGGAGTCGTCTCAGGGCCGGACAGAAATTTTTCGGGGAAATGTGGTTGAGAATTGAACTGAGGTGGGTTCTCCGGGCTTGACCTTAAAAGGGCCTTAAGGCTTCATGAAGCCTTAAGGCCCTTTCCGGGGCAAGCCGATTTCGTCAGTCCAGCCGCTGGTGCAGGAAGCCCAGCGTGCTCTGCCAGGCGGTTGCCGCGGATTCCGCGTGATAGGACGGGCGCTCGTCATTGAAGAAGGCGTGACCCGCGGGGTAGAGCCGGAAATCCGGCTCCACGCCGGACTCCTCCCGCATGACCCGGCGCAGCCGCTCCAGATCGTCCAGCGGAATGGTGTTGTCCTTCTCCCCGAAGTGGCCCAGGACGTCGGACCGCAGTCCCGAGAAGTCCGGCAGCTCGCCCTGGATGACGCCGTAGAAGGGCACCGCGGCGCTGACCCGGGGATCGGCGGCGGCCAGGTACAGCACGAAGCCGCCGCCCATGCAGAAGCCGACCGCCCCCACGGTGCCGGAGGTGACCTCGGGCCGGCCGAGGAGATGGTCCACCGCCCCGGAGAGCAGCTCGACCCCGCGGCCCACCGGCAGTTCCTGCATCATCCGGTATGCCTCGTCGGCGTTATGGGCGACGCTGCCCCCGTACAGATCGGGCGCCAGCGCGACGAAGCCCTCGCGGGCCAGCCGGTCGGTGACATCGGCGATGTGGTGGTCCAGGCCCCACCACTCCTGAATGACGATCAGCCCGGGGCCGTGCCCGGACGGCGGCAGCGCGAGGTAGCCGTGCGCGGTGGCTCCAGCGCTGGGGAAGGTGACGTTCTGGCGGACGGGGGAGCCGGTCGGCTTCGGGGCCTCGGGCATGGGGAATCGCTCCTGTCGTACCGGTCGTCGCTGGCCCCACCCATCGTAGGGACGGCCCGTGCCACCAGGGCGCGGCGCGCGCTGCCGCCGCGGGCGCCCTAGAGGATTCCGCTCGTGGCGCGGCGGTGGGTGGAGCGGCGGTCGTCGATCTCGGCCCAGCGGTCGCCGTAGATGTTCTCGGTGATGCCCGGGTCCCGTACGAAGTCATGCGGGAAGCCCAGCGGCACCGCGCTGACCTCGTCCAGCCGTGCCACCGCGGCGGCGTCGAGCCGGACGTCGACGGATCCGAGGGCGTCGGTGAGCTGGGACTCCCGGGTGACGCCGACGATCGGGATCACGGTGCCGGGGCGGCCGCGCAGCCAGGCCAGCGCCACCTGGGCCGGGGTCCAGCCGCCCTGTTCGGCGATCTCCAGTACCGCGGTGATGGTGGCCTCCTCGTTGTGTTCCGTGCGGTCGTCCCAGGTGGCATGGGTGGTCAGCCGTCCCGGCTCACCGCGGCGGTACTTGCCGGTGAGCTTGCCGCCCGCGAGCGGGCCCCAGGCCAGTACGGCCAGATCGAAGGCGCGCGCCTGGGGGAGGAGTTCGCGCTCGGGGGTGCGCTCCAGCAGGTTGTAGCGCAGCTGTGAGCCCGCGAAGCAGGTCCAGCCGCGCAGCTCGGCGAGCGTGCCGGCCTGGGCGATCTCCCAGGCGGGCCAGTCGGACACCCCGATGTACAGCACCTTTCCGGTCCGCACCAGATCGTCGAGCGCCCGCATCACCTCCTCGACGGGGGTGAAGTTGTCCCGGGCGTGCACCCACAGGACATCGAGGCGGTCGGTGCGCAGCCGCTCCAGGCTGTCCTCCACCGAACGCACCAGGTTCTTGCGGTGATTGCCCGCCGCGTTCACATCGCCCTTGCGGGTCGCGCAGGTGTACTTGCTGGCCAGGACGAAGCTCTCCCGGCGGCCCTCGAGCAGCTCGCCGAGGATGGCTTCCGAAGTGCCGCCGGTGTAGTTGTTGGCGGTGTCGATGAAGTTGCCGCCGGCGTCCGCGTAGCGGTCCAGCAGCCGTCGGCTGGTCTCCTTGGCGGCCCCCCAGCCCCAGTCCTCGCCGAAGGTCATGGTACCCAGGCTCAGCTCGCTCACCCGGAGGCCGGTCCTGCCGAACAGTGTGCAGCGCACGGTGGTCCCCTTGCGTCGGTCGTGTGGTGACGTGCGCCGACGCTAGGAGTTGAAGAGCGCTCCAGGGCAACTCGCCGGGCCGCGGCGGCGATCGCCGCCACGGCCCGGCGAGGCGGGTCACGACACGGCCGAGGCGCGGATGTCGTGTCCGTCCGCGGTCAGACAGCGGCCCGTGGTCAGGTCGTAGCGCCAGCCGTGCAGGGTGCAGGTGAGCACCTCGCCCTCGATCTGCCCGAACCGGCCGAGGTCGGCGCGCAGATGGGGGCAGCGCCGCTGCACCTGCCAGCCGTCCAGCACGATGTCCTGGCCGTCGTCCTGGCAGGAGTCGTAGTAGTTCTCCACGTACTCGATGCGCTCCATCGACAGGCACTTGAAGAACACATACAGGAACTCGTTGTAGGGCCCGATCCGGCTGGCGGTGAACCGCATCGACAGCAGCAGGCTGTTGGACCAGTCCACCTCGCGCCGCTCGATGTTGGTGGCCACCAGATCGGCCGAGGTGGACAGCGTGTAGCGGCAGCGCTCACCGTCCCAGAGGCGGACCTCCCGCGCCGGGAAGTCGATCACGATCGGCACCTCGCCCACATCCAGCCGCGCCGGGCCGCCGACGCCCGCGCAGATCCGGTCCGCCCTGGTCAGCAGCGGTTCCCACCACTGCTTCAGCTCGGTCAGCAGCCGCTCGCGCGGCAGTGCGGGGGACCGTGAGGCGCGCTCCGCGGCGAGCGCGGGCTGCTGTCGGCCGGCGAACTCCCGCAAGTACGCGGACTTCTCACCGAAGATGTGCTCGATCTCCGTCTCGGTGTAGCGGTGGGTGAGCTTGCACGCGGTGTCCTCCGGCTCCGCCACCGTTCCCGGCAGCAGCAGATGCGCCGCCACCTGCGGGCGCGCCCGGCCCAGCTGGCGCAGGAACTCCAGCTGGTCCACGAAGATGCTCTCCCCGTCCTGGCCGGTGCCGTTGTGCTCGAAGAGCTCGTCGTCGAGGAAGCACGGCGGGCCCGCGTTGGGGAACACATGCTTGGCTTCCACCGCGTCGATGTAGCGCAGCGCCCGGTCGAACTGCCCCTGCCGTTTGCGCGCGGCGAACTCCTTCTTGGCGGAGAGCGGCAGCTGGTACACCATCGGGTACCAGATCGCCCCGGAGAACTGGACGAAGTACGCGTCCACCTCGCCGAACTCCCGGATCGCCGCGATGTCCAGCGGATGGGCGTCGTTCTGGTTGAGCAGCACGGTCCGGCCGTCGTCCAGCGAGAGCGCGGAGTCGCCGATGGGGCCGTCCCCGGGGCCGGTCAGCGCGGTGATCATGATGCGCAGACCGTCGCGCTCGACCGGTGTACCGGAGGGGGTGCGGAGGAAGTTGGTGAAACCCAGCGCGCTCAGCTCGCGTTCCAGCTCATCGGTGGCGAAGGCCGGAAGCAGCACGGTGATGTCCTTGCGCACGTTCCGGCGCAGATTCTCCGCGTCGAAGTGGTCGCGGTGCAGATGGGAGACATACAGATAGTCCGCCGTGCGCCCGTAGTGCGCCCAGTCCAGATCGGTGTTGTCCGGGAACGGAAACCAGGAGCCGAAGAAGGCGGGGTTGACCCATGGATCGCAGAGCACCGACCCCGCCGCGGTCTCGATGAACAGCCCAGCATGCCCAAGTCCGGTCACGCGCATACCACAGCACCCCAACTCGGTCGGTGATGTCCGATATCTCTACCGTGTCGGGATTTATGGTCGTGTGCATCCGCGGCTGGGCTTGCCGGGTGGCGCGATCCGCCACCCGGGTCATGTCGGTGTCTTCGTCATGAGACGGTGGGCGCGAGGGTCGTCCGCCGCTCGGCGCGGAGCCCGGAAGGTGCCCTCCACGTGGGCGGAGGGTGCGGATGAGGAGGGGCTGGGTGGTGCGGATCACGTTGGTCGCGCCCGCTGTCAACGCGGCGCTGCGGCAGGTGCGGTTCGACGACGCCCCGCCGGACGCGGCCGGGTTGCGCCGGGCCTCGGCGGCGGCCGCGGCGCTGCCCCACCACGACATGGCGTTCACCGCGCCCTCCGAGCGCTGCCGCGGTACCGCCGCGGCCCTGGGCCTCGACGCCGCCGTGACGCCCGAGCTGGGCGATCTCGATGTGGGCCGCTGGCGGGGCCGTTCGCTGGACGAGGTGGGGCAGGAGGCGCCGGAGGAGGTGGCCGGGTGGCTGTCCGATCCGGCCGCGGCACCGCACGGCGGCGAAACGCTGCTGGAACTGGTGGAGCGGATCGGGGTCTGGCTGGAGGCACGGCGGGAGGATCCGGCACCGGCCGCACCCGCCCGTGGGACGTGCCGGGAGGATCCGGCACCGCCCGCCCCCGCCCGTGGGGCGCGGCTGCTCGCCGTCGTGGAACCGGCCGTGGTCCGGGCCGCGCTCGTGCACGCCCTCGGCCTTCCCACGCCCACCTTCTGGCGGCTGGACGTCGCCCCGCTGACCGCGACGGAGCTCAGCGGCCGCGCGGGCCGGTGGAATCTGCGCTGCGGACACCCGCTGGCGGGGAGCGCGCCGTAACGAGTGGAGCGCGCCGTAACGAGGAGAGCGCGCCGTAACGAAATGATCTCTCCGATGGCGCGTCACCACCGGATGCGCTGTCGTGTCCTGATGGCATCCCCCACCACCAGGCTCCGCCCCGCCACCGTCACCCTCTGCGCCGCCGCGCTGGCGCTGCTCACCGCGTGCGGCGGTGGCGGTGGAGACGATGAGACCAAGGGTGGCGACGGGGCCGGGAAGAGCACGGCCGCGCCCGTGGTCACCCCCACCGCGACCGCTCCCGTCCCCCGGGGCAAGGGCAGCGCGCTGGCGGACGACCTCAATGGCGACGGCCGCCCCGAGCTCAGAATCCCGATCGCCTCCGACGACGAGGGACTCGGCGGCCTGCGCCGTATCGCCTATGTGTACGGCTCGGCGAAGGGCCCCGACCCCGCCGTCCGCACCGTGTTCGGCCGAGACGACCTCGGCCTGCCCACCGGCGCCGGGTGGCAGGGCACCGCGGGCGAGATGGACTCCGCGACCACCGCCGACCTCGACGGCGACGGCTACGCCGATGTGATCGTCACCGCCACCAAGGAGCGCGACCAGGCCAGCAGCGAGCGCGTGCACATCACCACCCAGACGCTGCCCTACATCGCCTGGGGCGGCCCCGACGGGCCACGCCGGGGAACCCCCGCCACTCCGGTGCGGCTGGCCGACGCCGACGACGGCCTCGAGAGCTCGCGGCCCCTGGCGACGGGCGACTTCAACGGGGACGGACACCACGATCTGGCCGCCGTGCGCCAGAGCGGCAAGGACTTCCATGTGCTGTACGGCCCGTTCGGCCGCGACGGCGAAGCCGCCCGTACCGAGACGTACGCCAACCCCCTCGGCGCCAGCGGCCAGATCGCGGAGCTGTACGCCGACGCCATCGACGGCGACCGCCCCACCGATCTGGTGGTGCACGAGCAGGGCGACGACGACCAGACGAGGTCCGCGCTCCTCACGGCGGGGCCGGACGGCCTCGCCACCACCGGCCGCACCCTCCGCAAGGGCAACGCGATCGCCTTCGGGGACTTCGACGGCGACGGGAAGCGGGATGTGGCGGTCGCCGACACCGGCAGCCGCAATGACGAACCGGGCTATGAGACCGAACCCGCGGACGTCAGCCAGTCGGTGAGCGTGTACACCAAACGCACGGCCGGATCGACTCCCGAGCCGATCAGGATCCCCGCGCTGGGCGGCGATGTGCTCGCCGCCGCCGACACCGACGGTGACGGCACCGACGAACTGGCCGTCTCGCTGCGCACCGGCGGCACCGGACTGCTGACGATACGCCCGGACGCCCCCGGAGAGATCGCCCACCGCCGCACCCTCGACCGCACCGTCCCGTCCCGCGTGGACGGCCGCGAGGTGCCGAAGAAGCGGCGCGCCGGAAAGCTCTACGGTGCCGGGGACTTCGACCACGACGGCAAGGACGAGGTCGTGCTGGCCTGGGGGCCGGATCCGCTCTTCGCGCTCTACGGGGAGAAGCCGCAACGGTTCTGGGTGACCGACGGCACCGACGACACGGTGGTGTTCACCAGCGCGCCCTACGGCAAGGGCGGCTCATGAGGCCCGGTGCGCCACCGTACGCGTGTCCAAGCGCACGACCTCTTCGCCCGGCCCGGCCGACGCCCTACTGTGGGCGTCAGTCGGCTGGTGAGGGGGAGGCGGATGACGACCGGGGGAACCTCCGGTGAGGGTGAGGGCGAGGATGAGCGGGGGAGCGGTCCGGAATCGCCCCACGGGACCGTGATCGGCGGCCGGTACGAGCTGCGCGGGCGCATGGGCAGCGGCGGCATGAGCATGGTCTGGGACGCCTACGACATGTCGCTCGGACGCCCCGTCGTCGTCAGGGAGCTGTGGCGGGGCGTCGATCCGGACCCGGAGGCGTACCGGCGGTGGCTCGAACGGTTGCGCCGTGAGGTCCGCGTCCTCGCCGCGACCGCGCATCAGCACCTGGCCGCCATCTACGACCTGGGCGAGAGCGACGGCCGCCTCTGGATCGTCATGGAGCGCCTCGACCGGCGTTCGCTCGCGGACCGGCTCAGCGATCGGGGCGGGCGGCTCCCCGTGTCCGAGACGGCCCGGATCGGCCTGGAGGTGCTGCGCGGGTTGCGCGCGCTGCACGCGATGGGCCTGGCCCATGGGGACGTCAAACCGCGTAAAGTCCTTTTCCGCCCGGACGGCCCCGCGGTGCTGGTGGACCATCTCGGCCTGACCTTCGCGGGCGAAGGCGACGTGGTCGGCACACCCGCCTACATGGCACCGGAACGCTTCACGTCCTCGTCCCCTCCGGCTGCCGGAGAGGCGATGCTCAAGGCCGACCTGTGGTCCCTGGGCGTGACCCTGTACGAGGCCGTCGAAGGTGTCGCGCCCTTTCGGGGGACGATGGTGGGCGAGACGATGCGCGCGGTGCTCAACGACCCGCCGCCGCCCATGACATACGCGGGTCCGCTGCGGCCGCTGATCGAGGGTCTGCTGGTCAAGGACCCCGAAGGACGGCTGACGGCCGAGCAGGCCGAAGCGCTGCTGGGCAGCGTGGCCCGGCGAGAGGCCATGTCCGCCCCCAGGGTCGGGGCAGCGGCCCTTCCCCTCCCCGCGGGGGCCGCCGAAGCCATGCGGTCGGCCCCCCGGGCGAGCGGCGCGGGCACCGGAGTCCTCGCGCCGATCGCCGCCGTGCTGGGGGTCCTCCTGGCCGTGTCGGGGGCGGTGGCCCTGCCCTCACTGAGCCCGGGCTCCTGGGACGACGTTCCGGGATGGGTGGGGCCCGGGTGTCTCGGCCTGCTGTGGCTGGTGCTCGCGGCGCGCGGCTTCGCGTCGGCCAGACAGCGGGACCGGCGGGTGCGCTGGCTCGACGCCCTGCGCCCGGACGCCGGGGAGGGACCCGCCCGCCCCGCCGGGCCCTGGCAGGCGCTGCGCGAGGGATATCTGGCGTCCCTGGCGATCCCTCAGCCCCCGGCCCGGCGGGCGCGACGTCCGGTGGAGCGAGAGATGGAGCGGGACATGGCCGACTTCCTCACCGCGCTCGGTCCGCCTCCGCCACGGGCGGCGGGCCCGGACCCCGCGCCCCGTCCGGACCGCCCGAGGGAGGCTCCGTGACCGGGAACACGAGTGAGAACCCCACGCCGGGCAGCCCGCCGGAGTCGGCGGTGCCCTGGGGTGACCGGCTGCCGGTGGAGCAGGCCAAGGAGTGGGAGGCGGTCAGGCCCGGCACGGTGGAGTGGATGCTCACCGAGCTCCAGCGGGAGCGTGAGCACCGCCGCCGCATGGACTGGGTCCACACGGGGCTGCAGGCGTTCGGCTCGCTGCTGGGCGCGGGCACGGTCGTGGCGTACATCTGGGTGGCCACGTACTTCCTCGCGCACGACGCCGCCACCCAGGGCGCGGCCATCCTCGGCGGCGGCACGGCCGCCCTGGTCGGGGGGTTCCTCGGCAAGCGCTACGGCGACCGGCGCTGATCCCGGGAGCCGCCGTCCGCCCCACCGGGATCCGCGGCTCCGTCCGGGGAGTGAGCAGGACGTCGCTTCCTTACGTATGAGGGGGTGGGCCTTCGCCGTCCGAGGCCCCCGGCTGGATCGACGTAAGGAGACAGGGTGGTGAAGCACATGCGGCGCGGCGTGCGCCGGGTCGTGCGGTTCGCGGCTGTCGGGGCACTGGTCTGTGGCGGGGTGATGGTCTCGCAGGCCGGGCCGGGCGGATCGGCCCACGGGACGACCGGAGGCGACGGTCCGAGAGCCCTGAGCGCGGACCGGACGGACGATGTGGGCGGACGGCTGGTGTCCGCGCTCGGCGCCTCCCGTACGGCGGGCAACTGGATCGGCGCCGACGGCCGCCCGGTGGTCGCGGTGACGGACGACACGGCGGCGGACGAGGTCAGCCGGGCCGGGGCCACCGCCAAACGGGTGCGCTACAGCATGGCGGACCTGGACTCCGCGACCGAGAAGCTGCGCTCGGCGCCCCGGGTGGCGGGCACCGCCTGGATGGTGGACCCCAAGTCCAACCAGGTGGTGCTGGTCGGCGACAGCACCGTCTCCACCGCCCGCTGGTCGAAGATGAAGGACCTCGCCGCGGAGGTGGGCGGCAAGGTGCGCGCGCAGCGGACGGAGGGCTCCTTCACCACCAGAACCGCCGGTGCCTCGCCCATGTTCACCAACGGCAGCCGCTGCTCGGCCGGTTTCAACGTCACCAACGGCCAGACCGGTTTCATCCTGACGGCGGGACACTGCGGCCCCAACGGCACCCCCTGGTTCACCGACGGCACCGGCTCCACCCGCATCGGCACCACGGTCCAGAGCAGCTTCCCCGGCAATGACTTCTCGCTGGTGCGCTACGACAACGCCTCGCTCGACCAGAGCAGCGTGGTCAACGTCGGCGGCGGCCAGACGGTGCGGGTCACCGGAGTGGCCGATCCGGTCGTGGGCCAGGAGGTGTTCCGCAGCGGCAGCACCACCGGGCTGCGCTCGGGCAAGGTGACCGGGCTCAACGCGACGGTCAACTACCCCGAGGGCACGGTCACCGGGCTTGTCCAGACCACCGTGTGCGCCGAGCCCGGCGACAGCGGGGGGCCGCTCTTCGCCCAGGGCGTGGCGCTCGGCGTCACCTCCGGCGGCAGCGGCGACTGCGACCGGGGCGGGGTGACCTTCTTCCAGCCCGTGACCAAGGCGCTGACCGCGCTCGGGGTGTCCATCCCGGGCGCCAGCGCCCAGAGCCCCAACCCGTCCATCGCCTCCGGCGCCTCCGGGAGTTCGGGGGTCGACGACGGCGTGTCGACGCTCGACGACGTGGTGGCGTACGCCCAGAACTTCGGGCCCGGTCTGGTGGTCATCGTGGTGGGGTTCGTGGGACTGCTGTCCACGCTGACCATCCGGCCCCGGCGGCGCCGCTACCGTGGCTACTCCACCGGCTGGGGGTGAGCCGCTGAGGCGGCCTCCCGGGGCGGTGGCAGCGGGCAGACCGCGATGCCTCGTTCGAGGAGGCTGCCCATGACGAGGAGGCCGCCGAGCGCGCACACGCTCGTGGCCATCCGGTACGGGGTCCGGCGCCGCACCAGATGGCGGACGACCCGGCCGTCGGGGCCGATCGCCAGGGCGCGCACCGTGCCCCGCGGCCGGGGGCGGAGCCGGGTGGCGACGGGCACCACCGCCCTTCTGAGCGGGGCGGGCGCGCGGTGCAGCAGATCGAGGGCGGGCTCCCGTGGCGCGGCTATGGCCACCCAGATGACACCGTCGGGGCCACGGGTGAGATTGTCCGGGAAGCCCGGCAGATCGCGGAGGAGAAGGTCGCGTGTCCCCGCCCGGCGGCCGGTCAGCCACAGCCGGCTGATCCGGTAGGCGCCGCTCTCGACCACGGCCACATACGACTCGTCGGCGGCGAGGGCGACCCCGTTGGCGAACCGCAGCCCGTCCAGCACCACCTCCGGCCGACCGCCCGGCCGCAGCCGGAGCAGCTGCCCGGTGGCGGTGTTCTCCAGGATGTCGCCGAGCCAGTCCTCCAGGCCGTGGCGGCGGCTGGACACGGTGAAATACACCGTGCCGTCCTCCGCCGTGGCGACATTGCTGCAGAACCGCAGCGGCCTGCCGGCCACCTCGCCGGCCACCACCCGTACGGACCCGTCGTCCGGCCCGACCCGCAGCAGCCCGCGCCGCGCGTCGCACACCAGCAGCCCGCCGTCGGGGCAGGGGACGAGCCCCAGCGGCCGGCCACCGGTGTGCGCGAGCACCTCGGAGCGGACGAGCTCATGGTCCGGGGACAGCGTCAGCCGCCGGACGGCCCCGTCCGCGGTCCCGGTGAGGATCCGGCCCTCCGCGTCGACGGCGACATGTTCCGGCCCGTGTGCCTCCGGCGCCAGGATCCTTGGATACGGCAGCGGTTCGGCCGCCACACCCGTCGGCGTACGGTCTCGGCTCCGCGTACCGGCTCGCGTGCGCGGCATGGGCTCACACCGCCTTACGGGCCTTGGCGGCCCTGAGGCACCGCCGCATCTCCTCGGCGTAGGGCAGCACCACACAGGCGCCGATGCCGAGCCCGATGGCCGCCAGATAGCGCACGGGCAGCGGATTGTCCTTCGGCAGCAGCTTCCAGTCCTCGGGCCGGTCCCCGCCGCGCAGCGCCGCGCGGACCTGGTCCCAGTGCAGACAGCAGGTGAACGCCATCGCCGACAGCGGCAGCACCTCCAGGAAGCTGTGGATGTGCTGCTCCACCGGGCGTACCTCGCGCTCCCCGGTGGCCAGGGTCACATCCCACAGCGCGGTGGCGCCATGGGCGACGGCCGCTCCGCCCATCACCGACAGCACCAGCGGATTGACCCGGGCCAGCAGCCCCATCGCCACGGGGACACCGGCCTCCGTCATCATCAGGGCGTGGATCGCCGACTCCTTCGTGCCCGACGTCTCCTCGATCCTGGTCCGGCGATGCATGAGCCAGTCCGCCACCGCCGGGACGAACCACAGCGGCATCACCCCGTACATCAGGAACCGCCGGTTGGCGTCCTCGACGTCCACGGCGTCGCGCGGCACCTCCAGATCGCGTGGCCGCCGCCACCGCCGCCACGCACGGGTCACCGGGCTACGGGAAAGAGTCATCTCGCCTCCAGCACGACGTCGGAGAAGTCGGGTGCCCTCTTCGTATCGCGGACAAACGGCCGCGGGAGGCTTCCACCCGTCCGGCGTGGCGCGGTCAGCGTGTGACTCGGCGGCTCACTAGTCCACCCCCTCAGCCGTCACCGGCCTCGAGGGCGACGATGCGCTGGGCGCCGTCCGCCGTGCCCGGATGACGGCTGGTGAGGTCCAGCCGCAGCCGTGAGGTGCGGACCGGGTCGAAGGTGATGACGGTCGGGGTGTCGGAGGCGGTGGCCCAGGTGATGGACGCCCCGCGCACCGGGACGTACGCGTGGCCGTTCCACGCGGACACCTCGATCGAGGCGGGCAGGGTGTGCTTGGCGTCCACGGTGAAGGACACCTCGACACGCCGCAGCCGCCGCCTCCCGCTCCAGGTCACCGAGACCCAGTCGGCCTTCCGGGCGCCGTCGAAGGCGGGAAGCAGCGCCGTGGCGGGCTTGTGGAAGGCGTTGGACCAGCCGGTGGCCGGATCGCCGTCCAGCATGGCCGAGGGCAGCGTCGTCGGCGCGCCCGAATAGCTCGCGTCTGCCAGTGGGTGGTGAGGAGCGCCGGGGCCGGGGTCGGGTGCGAACGGCGTGGGGCGGGTGACCGGCTCCGATGTCCCGCCGGTGGCGCGGACGGTGGCGGTGGCGGTGCGCAGCCCCGCCGAGCGGGCGGTGATGGTCAGCGGGCCGGCCTCGGTGCCGGCGCGGACGATGGCCAGGGCCTTGCCGTGGAAGGCGGTGCGGGTGCTCGCCTGGTAGCGCTCGGCGCTCTCCTGGCGGCCGTTGTCGACCCCGGCCAGGGAGCCCCCGGTGACCTTGAAGGCGATCAGCTGGCCGGCGTCCGGCACCACCACACCGTCGGCGTCGACGACTTCGGCGGTCACGAAGCACAGCGAGCGCCCGTCGGCGTCGACGGTCTTCCGGTCGGGGGTGAGCCGTACGGCGTGCGGGCGTCCCGCCGTGCGCAGCACATCGGTGGCCACCACCCGGCCACCGCGCCGGGCCACGGCCTTCAGCTCACCCGGTGCGAACGGCACCTTCCAGGTGAGGTGGAGCTTTCCGGCGCTGCCGCCCGGGCTGGTGTAGCTGCCGGGGTAGGGGCCGGAGGTGACGGTCTTGTCGTCGCCGGTGGGCTCCGTGGTCTCCAGGTAGGTACGGCCGTCCGTGGTCTTCTTGGTGTCGAACGCACGGACCCCCAGCGATCGGCCGTTGAGGAACAGCTCCACCGTGGCGACGTTGGAGTAGGCCCACACCTCCACGGTCTCGCCCGGGCGGTGGCCGGTCCAGTCCATGGGGACCAGATGGACCATCGGTTCGCTCGTCCACTGGCTCTTGAAGAGGTGGTACATGTCCTTGGGGAAGCCCGCGGTGTCCACGGCGCCGAAGAACGACGCCTTCACCGGGAACACGTCGTACGGCGTGGGCTCGCCGATGTAGTCGATACCCGACCACAGGAACTGCCCGGCGAAGAACTTCCGGTCCCGGTCCTTCTTCAGCCCGTACTCGCCGCTCATCGTCCAGGAGGCGAGGTTGTTGTCGTAGCTGGAGGTCTGGCGCCTGCCGGGGGTGTGGTTCTCGGCCGTGTTGAGGTGCTCGGGCTCCTGATAGGCGCCGCGGGTGGAGGTTTCCGAGGAGGACTCGGACTCGAAGAGGAACAGATGCGGATAGCGGGCGTGCAGGGCGTCCACCGAGGCGGCGGTGTTGTAGTTGAGGCCGAGCCCGTCCAGTTTGGCCAGCATGAGATCGGCGGGGGAGCCCTCGGCGGGCAGCGCGCGGTACTTGTCCGAGCCGATCACCACGGGCCTGGTGTCATCGGCCGCGCGTACGGCGTCGATGAGCCGCTGGGCCATCCCCAGCCCCGGGGCGCTGGTGGAGTCGGGGATCTCATTGCCGATGGACCACATGACGACGGCGGGGGAGTTGCGGGCGGCGCGCACCATCTCGGTGATGTCCGCATCGCAGTACTCGTCGAAGAAGCGCCCGTAGTCATAGGTGTTCTTGCCGGTGCGCCAGCAGTCGAACGCCTCCACCAGCATCACGATGCCGAGCCGCTCGCAGACCTCGATCAGCTCCGGCGCGGGCGGATTGTGCGAGGTGCGCAGGGCGTTGACGCCCATGCTCTTCATGATGGTCAGCTGGCGCAGCACGGCGTCGGCGTTGACAGCGGCACCGAGCGCGCCCAGGTCGTGGTGGAGATCGACGCCCTGGAGCTTGGCGTACCGGCCGTTCAGCGAGAATCCGTGGTCGGGGTCGAAGGTGGCGTGGCGGAGCCCGAAGGGGGTGCGGTACCGGTCGGTGGTGTCCTGGCCGACTCGCAGTTCGGTCTCCAGGACATAGCGCCGCGGAGTGTCGAACGACCACAGTTGCGGCCGGTCGATCCGCAGCTCCTGGGTGGCGGTACGGGTGTCACCCGCCCCGACGGTGAGGGTGGAGTGTGCCTGGACCACCATGTGCCCGTCGGGGTCCTTGACCGTGGAGACCACGGTTACCGGCTTCCGGCCGTCCGAGTCGTTGACCACGAGGGTCCGCGCCCGCACGGTGGCATGTCCGGCGCGCAGGGTGGTGGCCAGGCCGGGGGTGGTGAGGTACGTGCCCCACCGGGCCACATGGACCGGGTCGGTGACCACGAGCCGGGCATGGCGGTAGATGCCGCTGCCCGAGTACCAGCGGCTGCTGGGGAGCCGGTTGCGCACCTTGACGGCGAGGACGTTGGGCGTGGCGCCGTCGGTGTGGGCCACCTCGGTGAGGTCGAGGGCGAAACCGGTGTATCCGTAGGGGTGCTCGCCGAGGAGCCGTCCGTTGCAGTACACGGACGAGTCCATGTAGACGCCGTCGAATTCGACGGAGATCCGCTTGCCCTCCAGGGCGCGCGGCAGGGTGAAGGTGGTGCGGTACCAGCCGAGGCCGCCGGGCAGGAAGCCGGTGCCGCCGCTGGTGCCGTGGTCGGTGGTGGGGGTGAGCTCGATGCTCCAGTCGTGCGGAACCGCGATCTCGCGCCAGGCCGAGTCGTCATAGGCCGGGTCGTGGGCGTTCTCGTACGCGCCGGTCGGGTCGGTGATACCGCCGGGATTGACCAGGGCGAAGCGCCAGCCGTCCGTGAGCGGGACGGTCCGTCCCCCCATGGCGCGGGACGCGGTGGCGGACTGGGCGGGAGCGGCCGTGACAAGTGCCCCGGCCATCGGGGCGGCGGTGCCTGCGATCAGTAACGATCTGCGAGTGACCGCCATCGCGATCCCCTTCTCTTCGATTGTGTGGAGTGCAAGGGCTTGCGTGGCACCAGGGGCGTCGACCGACCACAACAGCCCTTTGCGCAA
>NZ_JAAAYH010000214.1:0-15308 GCF_018035285.1 Streptomyces sp. MK37H
GCCCTGCCGCCGGTAGCCCCCGCAGTTCTGCCGCCGGTAGCCCCGGTAGCCCTGCCGTCGGCAGTCCTGGCCGTCCCGCTGCTGGTAGCGCTGGTAGCCCTGCCGGTGGCAGCTCTGGTCGTTCTGCTGTTGGTAGCGCTGGTAGCCCTGCCGGTGGCAGCTCTGGTCGTTCTGCTGTTGGTAGCTCCGGTCGTTCTGCCGGTGGTAGTTCTGGTCGCTCCGCTGCTGGTAGTTCTGGTCGTTCTGCCGGTGGTAGTTCTGGTCGCCCTGCCGGTGGTAGCTCCGGTCGCTCCGCTACTGGTAGCTCCGGTCGTTCTGCCGGTGGTAGCTCTGGTCGCTCCGCTGCTGGTAGCTCTGGTCGCTCTGCCGGTGGCAGTCCTGGCCGTCCCGCTGCTGGTAGCGCAGGTAGCCCTGCCGTCGGCAGCTCCGGTCGCTCCGCTGCTGATAGCTCTGGTCGCCCTGCCGGTGGTAGCTCTGGTCGCTCCGCTGCTGGTAGCTCTGGTCGCTCTGCCCTCGGCAGTTCCGGCAGTCCCACCGCCGACCGCCCGCGGCTGCTGGTCCTGCGGGCCCTCGGGCTCGGCGATCTGCTTACCGCCGTCCCCGCCCTGCGCGCGCTGCGGCGGGCCCATCCCGACCACGAACTGCTGCTCGCCGCGCCCGCACGGCAGGCCTACGCCGCGGCCGCCACGGGAGCCGTCGACCGGGTGATCCCCACGTCGGCCCCCGGCCGGGGCGTCCCCGGCCGGATCGATTGGAGCGGGCCGCCGCCCGATGTCGCGGTGGACCTCCATGGCAACGGCCCGGCCAGCCACCGCCCGCTGTCCCGGCTGCGCCCGGCCCGGCTGCTGGCCTACGCCCACCCCCCGGCGCGGACCGCCGGGCCACCGTGGCGCGAGGACGAGCACGAGCGGGACCGCTGGTGCCGTCTGCTCTCCTGGTACGGCATCCCTGCCGACCCCCGGGACCTGCGCATCCCCGCACCCGAGCGCCCCTCGCCCGCGCCGGGCGCCGTGGTGATCCACCCCGGCGCGGACGCGGCGGCGCGCCGGTGGCCCGCCGCGCGGTTCGCCGCCGTGGGCGCCGTGCTGCGCGCCGCCGGCCACCGGATCGTCATCACCGCCGGTGCCGGAGAGGCCGGGCCGGCCCACGACGTGGCGCGGCGCGCCGGGCTGTCCGAGTCGGCCGTGCTGGGCGGCGACATCGACCCGCCGTTCCCCGAACTGGCCGCGCTGGTCGCCCAGGCGCGAGCGGTGATCGTCGGCGACACCGGACTGGCGCATCTGGCGACCGCCGTGGGAACCCCGTCCGTCGTCCTCTTCGGCCCGGTGGCCCCCCGGCTGTGGGGCCCGCCGCCCGGCCCGCTCCACCGGGCGCTCTGGCACCCGGACGACGAGGCCGCCCGCCCGGGTGACGCCCACGGAAACGCCCCGGACGAGCGGCTGTTGCGGATCACGGTGCCGGAGGTCCTGGAGGCCCTCACCCGGCTCCCCGACCCCGCTCTCCACCCCGCGCGGCCCACACTCACCGGCACCGGAGGCTGACCCCGCCCCCAACCACTGGCCAGGAGCCCACCGTCGGCTCCCTGCACGCGCCCGTAAGGCGTTCACCGAGCGGCGGGCGACGCTCGGCCGGGTGCCCGCGCCCGTGACACCGCCACGGTCCCGCTGCCGTCACCGGCGCGGGCGCGGGCCTCGTCGGGGTGCCCTTACGGGGGCACCCGCTGGGTCCCGTCCAGTAGCCGCGGCCCGTGCTCGGCCCGGGCGGGGACCACGGCCCGGTGGCGGGGGCCGAAACCGGACCACCGGTCTCGAGCCGACCACCGGCTCCGGCTCCGGCTCCGTCGCCGTCGCCGTCGCCGTCGCCGTCGCCGGGACACCCGTCCCGCCGCCGTCACCGACGCGGGCGCGGGCGTCGAAGGGCCGGGGCCCTTACTGGTGCCGGCCCCGCTCCGCCACCGTCACCGTCACTCGCGCGCGCCCGAGCCCCTTACGTCACCCCACATAGCGTCGGGCCGTCGACACCCGCTGGGTCTCGTCCAGCAGGCGCAGCCCTCGCTCGACCCGGGCGGGGACCACGGACCGGTGCGCGAGTGTGCCGGGCAGGCCCGCCAGGGCCTGCGCGAAGGCTCGTAGGCTGGCCCGGTCGCGGGGGACCGTGCGGGCCAGGAAGAGGGTGCGGCGGGCCGCGGAGGTGAGGGAGCGGCGCTGCCAGGTGAACCACAGGGTGTTCCGCAGACCGCGCACCCGCCGGGCCGTGGTGTCGCGGGCGTCCGACGGCGCGTGGTGGATGACCGACCCGGGCGCGAACACCAGCCACCAGCCGAGGGCCGCGAGGTCGGCGGCGAGCAGTTCCTCCTCGCCGCCGAGCCACAGCCGGGGCGAGAACCCGCCCACCGAGCGGAAGGCGGCGGTCCGCATGCAGGTCGCGGCGGCGAGGACGGAGCCCAGCGCCGGGCCCGGCAGCCACCGCGGGCCCGGCACCGGCGAGGAGCGCAGCTCCGCCACGATGGGGTCCTCGGTGCCCTCGGGCTCGACGAGGATCCGGGCCGTCACCGACGCCAGCCCCGGATGGCGGTCCAGCAGATCAGCGGCCGCCGCCAGGGACCCCGGCGCCCACCAGGAGTCGTCGTCGCAGAAGGCGACGTAGGGCGTCCGCACCTGCCGTACGGCCACGTTCCGGCCCACCGCGCCGAGGTTGCGGCCGGGGCGCAACAGCGTCACCTGCGGATGGAACCGGGCCACCGCCTCCGCGGTGCCGTCCGTGGAGCCGTTGTCGGTGACGATCACGGGCGGCCGCTCGGGCAGTTCGGCCAGCCGGTCCAGGGTGTGCAGCAGCTCCTCCCGCCGGTCGCGAGTGATGATGACGACCGTCGTACGGCCGTCGGCGGTTCCTGCGTCCTGATCCTGGTCCTGGCGCCGGTCCTGGCCCTGGTCCTGGCCCTGGTCATCGGTCATGGGTGACGGCCCGCCTCTCCTCCCGGCGGGGTTCGCCGTCCGTCCGCTGCCCGTCCACACGCCGGGCGGCCTCCTCGACCCAAGGCGGCAGCGGCCGGCGCTGCCACAGCGCGGCCGGCAGCCGGGCGAGCAGACCGCGCAGCGCGGTCCGCGCCACCGGGTCCCGCCCGGCCTCGGTGAGCAGCCCGGCGGTGCGCCGGGCGGCGAGCGGCAGCGGGCGGCGAAGCCAGCAGCCGATCAGCTCGTTGCGCCGCATCACGGCGGTGCGGTTCTTGCGCGGCGAGGGGGCAGGATGATGGTGGGCGACCACCTCGGGGCAGTACGAGACGCCCCAGCCCATCGCGGCGAGGTCATACGCGAGCAGCGTCTCCTCGCCGCCGAAGAAGATCAGCGGATGGAACCCGCCCGCCTCCAGGAAGGCGCCACGGCGCACCACGGCCCCGCAGGCGAGGAAGCCGAACACCTCAGGGCCGGGAAGGTCCTCGGCCAGGCCGGCGGGGGAGGCGGCCAGCATTGCGTTGAGCGGATCGGGCCGCTCCTCCGGGCCGACCCGCACCTGGGCCGCCAGCAGCCCCAGCCTCGGATGGCCGTTCAGCAGGGTGGCGGCCCGCGCCAGGGACCCCGGTGCCCACCAGGAGTCGTCGTCGCTGAAGGCCACGTAGGGCGTGCCGATGGCGCGTACGCCGTCGTTGCGGGCGAGCGCGCCGCGGTTGGTCTCGTGCGCCAGGACCCGCACCTGGGGAAAGCGCTCGGCGACCATGGCCCTGGTGTGGTCCGTCGAGCCGTTGTCCACGACCATGACCGGTGGCCGCTCCGGCAGGGCGGTGAGGTGTTCCAGGGCGGTGGCGAGTCTTTCGGCGCGGTCGCGGGTGGCGAGGACCACGCCGACGGAGGGGCCTGGCGCGTTCACGGCCACCAAGTACCCGGCGCCCCGGCCGCTATGCGGTACGCCGACACACCGGTCCCGTATGCGATGCGCGCCCGGGCGTCCATACCGGCGCGCCGCCGTCGAGAGTGATCTATGTCATGTTCGACACCGCCGTCCCGCGGGTACGGTGCTGACAGCTATCGCGCAAGAGGAGCGGCTCGTTTGTCCCTGGACCTGTCATCCGTCGTAGCGGCGACCACGCAGTGGCTGATCAGGGCCTATCCGGCGGCCGACGGCGCGATGAACGCCGCGCTCGCAGAGGCGCAGGCGCGACAGGCCGTGACCGTCGCCGCGTGGCTGCGCTACCCGACCACCACCGACGCCGCCCTGGTGACCATGGCCGGACCGGGCGGTTCCTACCGGCTGGACTGGCTCGTGGACGCGGAGCCGTACGAGATCCGCGGTCCCGACGGCGTCTGGCGCACCTGGGTGGACGAGGTCGTGGCGAGCTGGGCGGCGGCCCTTCTCACCTGCTCCACCCTGGCGTCCGAGGCCGTGGCGGCGCTCGCCGACTGTGAGGGCGCCGCCGGGCCGCCCGGGGAGTTCCGGCGGCTCACCGAGCCCGACGCCCACGACTGGCAGGCCGCGCCGCTGATGCGTCATCCGGACCTGATGGCGTGCGTGGTGGAGCTGCACCGTCCCCAGCTGCTGGAACGTCTGCGGCTGCTGCGCAGCGACGACCAGACGCCCACCAGCGCGGCCTGACGGCGCCGGCACACTACTACGGGCACACTACGGGCGGCCGTCACAGCCCCTGGAGCACCCCTTGCGCGTTCACGGTGACGCGCTCGCCACGGGGGCAGTGGACCACCTCGGACGGGAAGCCCGGGTCCCGGGTCTCCGCCAGGAACGCGGAGAGCGGGGAGCTGAAGGCGGCGTAGTCGTCGTAGTGCACCGGCAGCACCCGCTCCGGCCGTACGGCCTTGACCAGACCGGCCCCCTGGAGCGCGTCCATGGTCACGATCAGCCCGCCCGGAAGCCGGGTGCCACCCAGGTGGACCACCGCCAGATGCACACCCGGGTAGCGCCGGGCGATCTCGTGGATGCCCGGGAACATCAGCGTGTCGCCGGTGATGTACACCCGCAGCCGTGGAGCCTCCCCGGGCGCGCCGAAGTCCAGCAGGCTTCCCATCACCGGCGGCAGCAGCCGCTGCCACCGGCCGGGGGCGTGCCTGCCGGGCAGTGCGGTGATCCGGACCTGGCTGCGGTCGTTCACCAGGACGTGATCGTGCCAGGTGGGCAGCCCGGTCGCGCGGCTGAACCCATGGACGCCCTGCAGCCGCCGGGAGGCGTGCGGGGTGGTGATGATGGGCAGCGAGCGGTCCAGCCGCCGGCGCGCCACCCGGTCCCAGTGGTCGCCGTGCAGATGCGAGAGCACCACGGCGTCCAGGTCGGACGGGATCTCCGAGACGGTCAGGGCGGGCTCGGTCAGCCGCCGGGACATCAGCCCCTTGCCCAGATAGGCGTACTGGCCCCGGTGCAGGAAGTTGGGGTCGGTGAGCAGCGTCAGCGTGCCGTAGCGGATGAGGAGCGTGGCGTTGCCGACGAAGAGGAGCTCGGCGGCGCCGTCCGGGGGAGGAGTGTGAGGAGCGGGAGGAGTCATGTTCCGACCACCGCCTCCCGCGGCTCCGTCCGGCCGGGGGTGAACATCGTGGCGGCCGCGGCCTCGTGCAGCGACTTCAGCGTCGCGCGCTGCCGACGTGCCCGGTTCAGCAGCTCGGTGAGCAGATCGGGGTCCAGCCGGGGGTCCTCGCCGGCCGCGGCCAGCAGCGCGTGCCACAGCAGCGCCTTGCCCTCCACTCCGATCCGCAGCGACTCCAGCTCGAGGACCGTGCTGAGCCCCGAGCGACGCCGCAGCCGGCCGTTGGGCTTCAGCCGCCCGGCCTTCTCGCCCAGCCAGCCCCCGTAGACCTTGTAGCGGCGGACGGGTACCTCGAGGTCGGCCATGACGGTCAGGAGCGCCTGGCGGTCCTCCACGATCTGCGCGGCGACGTCCTCCAGGTCGACGCCGAGGGGCGACTGCCGGTGCTCGCGGGCCGTCCGGCGGGCCAGCTGCATTCCGGCCGTCGCCCCGGCCAGGTGGTCGTTGAGGTAGATGCCGAGTATGCGGGGGGATGTCGATGTCCTGGGCTCGCTCATGATCGTCCTTTGGGATTCGGCACGGTCGTATCGGACCACGCGCCGGTCGTACCGGGCCCGGCCGTATCGGGCCACGCGTCCCACGGAGTGCCCAGCTCCGGTCGCCTCAACCAGTCCCCGCGCCCTCGTCGCGGCCGACCGCCCGGAGGGCTGACGGCGCGGCCCTCAGCCCTCCGGAGCCATCCGCCGCCGGTAGTGCGGGCACCGGGTGGGGTCGTCGTGCTCACAGCCGAGGGCGCATTCGACGAGCGCCGGCGAGTCACGCGCGGCGGCGATGCGGGAACGGAGTGTCTCGGCCTCGCGCCGCAGGATGTCCCGGCGGGCGGACGGCTCGGTGGCGGCGGTAAGGGCGCGGATGGCGTCCAGGCCGAGCCCGGCTTCCTTGGCGCGCAGGGTGACGGCCACCCTGACGAGGCCGGCCTCGCCGTAGCGGCGGTGCCCCGCGGTGTCGCGCGCGGGGCGCAGCAGGTCCACGGTCTCCCAGTGCCGCAGCACATGGGGGGCCGGCCCGAACCGCTGGGCGACCTCGCCGATGGCCATGGCCGCCATGGCGCCGCTTGACTTCATGCCGACATTAGGTCGCGGTCTCGCGGTCATGTCCAAGGAGAAGCACAGCGAGCGGGACGTACGGGAAGGGGCCACCGATGCCCTCATCGCGCGGCTGGACCGCGCCGAGCGGTCGTCCGAGGCCGAACGGTCGCGCGCCAGGACCTACGAGCTCCTGGCGATCGAGCCGGACGCCCGCGTGGTCGACGTGGGCGGTGGCGCCGGGCAGGCCGTGGCCGAACTGGCCCGGCGCGGGGTGCGGGTGACGGGTGTGGACGCCGACGAGCGGATGGTCGCCGTGGCCCGCGAGCGGTGGCCCGGCGCCGACATCCGGGTCGCGGACGTGGGCCGCCTGCCGTTCGGCGATGCCACGGTGCACGGCTACCGGGCCGACAAGGTCCTCCATGAACTCCCCGACCCGGCAGGGGCGTTGGCCGAGGCCCGCCGGGTGCTCGCGCCGGGCGGGCGGGTGGTGCTGGTGGGCCAGGACTGGGAGGCGCTGGTCGTGGACGCCGACGACGCGGCCCTGACGAGCACCATCGTGCGCGCCCGCGTGAGCCTCATCCCCTCGCCACGCGCGGCACGCGGCCAGCGGGGTCTGCTGCTGGACGCCGGGCTGAGTGAGGTCACCGCGGAGGCACCCACCACGGTCCTCACTGGGTCCGAGGCGCTGCCGTTGCTCACCGGGCTGGCCGAGGCCGCGTGCGCGTCCGGTGCGATCAGCCGGGACCAGGCCGGGACGTGGTGTGCCGAACAGCGCGAACGCGCCCGCGCCGACCGGCGCTTCCTCGCCGTGCCCTTGTTCCTGGCGGCCGGAACGGCGAAGTGAACGGGCGGATGATCACGGGCCGCTGGATCGGCCGTCCCCGCAACCGGCCACCCTGGGCGCGCGGTTCCTCCCACGGCCGTGGCCGGGGACGGTGGGTGGACGGCGGCCCCGCCGCTCAGGCCCCCACGACCCCGTCCACGCCCTCGCGCAGGAAGTCCGCGTGCCCGTTGTGGCGGCCGTACTCCAGCAGCACATGCACCAGCACCATCCGCAGCGACACATCCTCGTTCCACCGGGGCTGGTGGCCCGCCAGGTCGAGCGAGTCCGCCTCCCGCTCGATCCGGCGGGAGGTCTCGACCTCCGCTTCCCAGACCGCGAACGCCTCGGCTCCGGTCGCCTCGCTCACGTCGTACGCCGCCTGGAAGTCGATTGTCGGGGACCAGACCATCGGCGCGTCGTTGTCCTCGAACACCCGCCGAAACCAGGCCCGTTCCACCTCGGCCATGTGCCGCACCAGGCCCAGCAGTGTCAGCGTCGAGGGCGGCATCGACCGCTGCCGCAACTCCTCGTCCGTCAGCCCCTCGCACTTCATGGCGAGCGTCGCCCGCTGGTAGTCCAGGAAGGCGCGCAGGGTTTCGCGTTCGTCGCCGAAGTGAGGCGGTTCCGGGCGGCTGTCGACGGTCATGGTCGTTCGTCCTCCTCGACGGCTGGGCGGGTCCCTGGGTGTTGCTGTTCGGCCTCATAGGACCACGGGCGTCGGGGCCCGGCCGCACCGGGGCCATCGCCGAACCGCCGAGAAGGGCTCCTCGGCCCGGGGCCGCCCCGGGCCGGGAAGGTGGTCAGTCCTCGTCCTCCTCGCCCTCGAAGGCGTCGCCGATCTCGTCGACGACCTCCGCGGCGACCATTCCGCCGACGACGCCGACCGCGACACCCGCCGCGACGCCTCCGACGATCGCCGCGGTACTCGGGCCGGAGCGCCGCCCGCCGTCGTGGTGCCCATCGTGGTGGTGGTCCGCGTGGCCGTAGCCGTGGCCGTGACCGTCGTGCTCACCTTGGCCGTACGAGCCGTGGGCGCCGTACGAGTCGTGGGCGCCGTACGAGTCGTGCGAGCCGTAAGAGCCATAGGCGGCGCGCCGCTCGACGAGCCGGCTGATCCAGGCGTCGACCTCGGTGTTCCAGTCGCGGTGCTCGACGCCCTCATGGCCGACGGTGAAGAGCGTGAGGGCGTCCTCCCCCGAGGAGAAGAGCCCGCCGCGCTTGTCGGCCTCCAGGACGACGTCCATGCCTCCCGGGCTCGCCAGGAACGTCACCTCCAGCTCGTTGATGGCGTGGGCGTACTGGGGAGCCGGGGCGAGCTCGATCTCCTGGTAGAACGGCAGCCGCTGCCCGGTGCCGCCCACATGCCCCAGCTCCAGATCGGCGGACTTGAAGCCGAAGCCGAGCTGTCCCAGCGCCTCCAGAACGGCCTCCTGGACCGGCAGCGGGGCCACGGCCAGCTGGTCGAGATCGCCCTTGTCCTTCGCGCCCGCGATCTCCAGCCCGGTGCGGACGCCGAGGATGATGCCCAGCGGCTGCCCGTACAGCTCGGTGATCGGCGTCTCCCAGGGGAGGTGGGCGGTGAACGGGAGGCCGCGGTGCTCGCCCTCGGCGAGCCGGAAGCCGCCGCCGACGGTGAAGCGGTCGAAGATGACGACCCCCTCCCGCTCCTCGTCGCCGTGCTCGTCCTCCACCCGGGCCACGAGCTCCAGCGTGATCTGCTCGATCTCGAAGTCCGCCGTGCCGCCCCGGAGATGGACCTGACCGGTCAGTGGCCCGCCAGGGTGTACCGGGCCGGGGTCCAGCACCGTGTCCACGGTGGGTCCGCCGACACCGAGTGAGCCGAGCAGTCGTTTGAACACCATCGCGGCGTTCACTCCTTCAATGTGCGTACTGTCGCGTGTGCGTGGGGGGTACGGGCGCGTGCGGCGGACGACGGCGGAGGACCGCGGTCGGGCGACAGGCGGACCGTGCGCCGCGGAACGGTCGCGGCCGGTGGCACGTTCACCGTGCGTCCTCCCTACGTGCTTCTACATGCATGTAGAAGCATAGGGGTGTGCGCCGCCTCGAGACGGCCCATCCCGGCGCGTTGGCGGCGGAAGTCCGAAAATGATCACTCGCGGGGTGGCGCTGAGCGCCCTTCGAGCGAGGCGTCGCCGTGCAAGGTGCCGGCCACCGTGTCCGCGAAGGCCCGGGCCAGCGGCGGGAGCGCGTCCCAGCGGCGTGCGGCCCAGCCGACCGGCAGCGGCGGCAGCGCGGGGATCGGGACGAGCCGCAGCGGCCCCTCGTCCCCGGGCACCGGCAGCCCCGGCAGGGCGGGCACCACGGCGCGCCCCAGGCCGAGTTCGGCCAGCAGCAGGGCCGTGTCCCAGTCGGCGACGCTGGTGTCGGAACCGGCCCGTACGCCCAGCTCGGCCAGGGCCGCGTGGAGTTGCCCGCCGGAGGTGGAGTTCGGCGGCAGCCGTACGAGGGGGATCTCGGCGAGGTCGGACACCTCCACCCGCGACCGGGCCGCGAGCGGATCCCCGGCCCGCAGGGCGAGCACCCACGGCAGCTCGGCCACCGGCCGCTGCTCGACACCGCGCACCGGCCCGCCGAGGGTGATCCAGGCCAGATCCAGATTGCCGGCGATGAGGGCGCCGAGACAGCCGCGGCTGGAGCTCTCGGTCTGGAACTCCAGGTTCACCTTCGGGTAGCGGTGGCGGAACGAGACGATCGCCTCGGCCATGAAGTGCCGCACGGTGGTGCTGCCGGTGGTGATCCGCACCGAACCGCTCTCCCCGTGCACGAGGTCCCCCAGCCGCCGCAGCGCCAGATCGAGCCCGGCGATCCCGTCGGCGGCGGCCTCGCGCAGAATGCGTCCCGCCGGGGTGGGCACGACCCCGCGTGCCTGACGCTCCAGCAGGCTGACGCCGGTCTCGCGTTCCAGCCGCTTCACCCGCTGGCTCACCGCCGACTGTGTGCAGGTCAGCTCCCGGGCCACGGCGCTGAGGCTGCCGGCCCGGCACACGGCCACGAACACCCGCAGATCATCCAGAGTCATAACCCCCAAGGTAGAGCTTGGAGTTGGCGAGCAATCCCCAGGATTGACTGGGGTGGCCGGTGGTCGCGACGATCGTCGCAGGGCTCAGGCGGCAACCCGTACCGCGCCGGCACGAGGATCCGGACCGGGTGGGGGCGCGGTACGGGTGCCGACCTGCCAAGCACCGAAAGGACACGACCTGTGCCTGCTGCTCCCCCTCCTGCCGCCGCTGACCGGGCCGTCACCCTCCTGCGCCGCCTCGGCGCCGCGCGCATCGCCCACCCCGGCGGCAGCACCCTCCTCGCCCATCTCCAGCGCGTACGCGCCCGGCTCGCCGCCTGGGGAGCCCGCCCCGAGCTCCAACTCGCCGGGCTGTGCCACGCGTTCTACGGAACCGACGGCTTCCCCGTCACCCTGCTGCCCCTCGGTCGTCGCGGCGAACTCGTCGCGGTGATCGGCGCGGAGGCCGAAGCCATCGTGTACCTCTACGCGAGCTGCGACCGGAAGGCCACCTGCCCGGCGCTCGGCGCCCCCGACGCGGTCTTCCACGACCGCTTCACCGGCCGTGCGCACACCCTCGAGCCCCGGCTGATCCGGGACTTCGCCGAGCTGTCGGCCGCCAATGAGCTCGACCTCGCCCGCCTCGACCCCGCCCTGCGGGAGCGGCGCGGCCCCGAACTCCTCGCCCTGTTCACCCGCTTCCGCCCGCTGCTCAGCCGCCCGGCCTGGCTGGACGGCCATGCGATCCTCGCGCCGTCCCCGCTCGCGCGCGACTGAAGTGCCTGCTCAGCGGGGGCGGCCCGCGGGCGCGGGTGTGATATCGCCGGGAGCGTGGGACCGCGAAACGACGCGCCGAACCGTTCACCTTTTCGGCTCGTTCTCGCCGTCCGCGGGCACCGGGCGGGATTTGTGATCACGAATTGCCGGAAGCGTCCGCGCACGGTATTAGCTTGGTCAACTTCATGGAGAGCATGCAACGATCTAGAAATTTCCCGTGAAGGAGATGACCGGATCAATACCTTGACCGGAATCACGCCGAGCGCGGAAACTCAAATCGCACTCACGCATCAGGAGCCGCAAGCGACGTTCCGAACTCCGCGATACCGGTTTCGCGGGGGCGTGCGACCGGGGGAAGTGCAAGGAGAAATTGCGTGCGCGGCGGGAAATCCGCGCGCGTGATCTTCACTTCCCCTCCTCATCTCTTGATGCGCTGAAGAGAATGGAGGGGGAATGCCGACGCCCGCGGGCTATCCCGGTGTCTACATCGAAGAGCTTCCCAGCAGCGTCCGTACCATCGCCTCGGTCACCACCTCGGTGACCGCCTTCGTGGGCCACACCCGGCGGGGCCCGCTGAACACCCCGGTCCGCATCACCAGCTTCGCCGACTTCGAGCGCCGTTTCGGGGGCCTCACCTCGCAGAGCGCGGTCGGCTACGCGGTGCACCAGTTCTTCGGCAACGGCGGCACCGTGGCGGTCGTCGTCCGCGTGACCAAGGCCGGGACCGGCAAGGCCGCCCGCGTCACCCTCGAATCCACCGAGGGCCACAGCGAATGCCCCGTGCTGGAGGTGCACGCCAAGGAGCCCGGCCACTGGGGCTCGGGCCTGCGGCTGGCCGTCGACTACGACACCCCGTGCCCGCAGGAGACCTTCAACCTCCATGTGCTCGACGCCCGGGGCACCTCCCGCGAGTCCTTCACCAACCTGTCCATGGACCCCGCCCACGGCCGCCACGCCGAGACCGTGATCAACGCCGGGTCGGCGCTGATCCAGGTCAAGGCGGTCGGCGAGGGACGTCCGGACCCCTCCGGCACCGTCTCCAAGCCGTTCGCGGCGGAACTCCCCGATCTCGAGGTCGAGCTGACGGTCAAGATCGGCGAGGTGGAGCGCGCGTTCACCCTCTACGACCCGGACTGCGACGGCGAGGCTCCGTGCGACGTCACCGAACTGGCCCTGCTCCTGGAGCGCAAGCTGCGCGCGCTGCCCGACGCCCCCGGCAAGCACGCCTTCGCGGGCACCGAGGTCACCGCGTTCGGCCGCTGCCTCCAGGTCGTCGCCGGCTCCATCGACCCGGACGACGTGGTGCGCTTCCTGGGTGAATGCGCCAATGACCTGGGCCTGGAGGCATCGGTCAACCCGCCCGTCTTCCCGCTGTCCGGCGGCGAGGACGGCGCCCCGCCCGGCCCCCGCGACCTCATTGGCGGCGAGGCGGACAAGACCGGTCTCCAGGCGCTGCGCGACATCGAGGACGTCAACCTGCTGTCGCTGCCCGAGCTCGCCGGGTACGAGTCCGTGGGCGACATGGTCACCGTGCTGTCGGCGGCCGACCGGCTGTGCCGGGAGCGGCGGATCTTCCTGCTGGTCGACGCGCCCTCGGCCTGGGGCAGCGTGGACGCGGCCCGCGCCGGGATCGGCGCCTTCGAGCCGGTCCGCAGCGACCACGCCGCGCTGTACTTCCCACAACTGCGGCTCACCGACCCGCTCACCGGGCGGCTGCGCGCCTTCCCGCCCTCCGGGGCGCTCGCGGGCGTCATGGCCCGTACGGACGGCGAGCGCGGCGTGTGGAAGGCACCGGCCGGGACCGAGGCCCGGCTGGCCGGGGTGTACTCGCTCGCCGTCCAGCTGACCGACCGCGAGAACGGGCTGCTCAACCCGCTGGGCATCAACTGCCTGCGCACCTTCCCGGTGGTGGGCCCGCTGGTCTGGGGCGCCCGCACGCTGCGCGGCGCCGACGCGCAGAGCAGCGAATGGAAGTACGTGCCGGTACGGCGGCTGGCGCTGCATATCGAGGAGAGCCTGCGCCGCGGACTGCAATGGGTCGTTTTCGAACCCAATACGGAGCAGTTGTGGCAGCAGATCCGGCTGAACGCTTCCGGCTATCTCCACACGCTGTTCGAGAAGGGTGCGTTCAAGGGCGGCACTCCGCGTCAGGCGTACTTCGTCAAGTGCGACAAGGACACCACGACGGACGAGGACATCGCAGCCGGCATCGTGAATGTCGTGGTCGGTATTGCGCCGGTCAAGCCCGCGGAGTTCGTGATCGTCAAGATCCAGCAGATGGCCGGACAGTTCGAGATTTAGGAATGTGATGGCTGAGTTCCAGGTCAACGCCCATCGCTTCGACCCGTACAAGAACTTCAAGTTTCTGGTCCTCTGGGACGGTCGTACGGTCGCGGGCATCAGCAAGATCAGTCCGCTCAAGCGCACCACCGAGGTCGTCAAGCACCGCAACGGCGGCGACCCCAGCTCCCCCCGCAAGTCCCCGGGCCGGTCCGAGTTCGAGGGGATCACCCTGGAGCGCGGTGTCACCCACGATCCCGAGTTCGACCGCTGGGCCAACAAGGTCTGGCAGGTCGGCGCGGGGCTCGGCTCCGAGGTCTCGCTCGCCGACTTCCGCAAGGACATCGTCATCCAGGTCCTCAACGAGGCGGGCCAGGTGGCCGTCTCGCACAAGCTCTACCGGACCTGGCCGAGCGAGTACCAGGTGCTCGGCGAGCTGGACGCCAACGCCAACGCGGTCGCGATCCAGAGCCTGAAGCTGGAGTGCGAGGGCTGGGAGCGGGACTACGAGGTGCCGGAGCCGGAAGAGCCCTCGTTCACGCATCCCGCGTAGGCGGGGGACGGGGACACGGGACGCGGGACGGCGGACGGGAGCGGCTGCGGCGCGGCTATCGGCCGTGGCACGGCGGCGGCCGTCATCGGGACGGCGACGGTCATCGCGACGCGACGACGACGGTCATCGGGACGGCGACGGCCACGGGTACGGGGAACGGCACGTACGGGGAGCGGACGGCCTGAGAGATGGGGAACACGGGGCCCGCGGAGCTGCTGGCCATCTGGGAGGCGGGGCTGGCGCACCACGGCCCCGGCCGCGCCCTGCTGCTGCACCGGGCGGCCCGCCCGGAAACCGCCGCGGACGAGCTGCTGTCGCTGCCGGTGGGCGAGCGCGAGGCGGATCTGTACGCCCTGCGGCGCACGCTCTTCGGCGAGCGGATGCAGATCCGGGCCGAGTGCGGTGCGTGCGGCGAGGCCATGGAGTTCGACCTCGACGCACGCGACCTGGGCGTGCGCCCGGGGGAGCAGGACGGCCCGCTCCGGGTGGAGGAGGGCGAGTGGACGGTCGAGTTCCGGCTGCCCACCGTCGCCGACCTGGAGGCCGCCGCGCGGGCGGTGGCCGAAGCGGGCGGGCGCTTGGGCGCGAACGGGAACGTGGGCGCGAACACTAACGTGGGCGCGGACTCGGGCGTGGGCGCGAACGGGGACTCGGCCTCGGACTCGTACGGCGGCGATGCCGAGCGAGAACCCACCACCGCCGCCCGCGCCCGCCGGGCCCTGCTCGCCCGCTGCATCGTCTCCGTGCACCGTTCGGGGCGGCCCGTCCCCGCCGACCGCCTCCCCGCGGCCGAACTGCCGGAGCCGGTGCAGCGGCGCCTCGCCGAGGCCGCCGAACGCGCCGACCCGGCGGCCGATGTGACGCTCAACGTCGCCTGCCCCGAATGCGGCGAGGCCACCCGGGCCGAGCTGGATATCGCCTCCTACCTGTGGGCCGAACTCGACCACTGGGCACGGGACCTGCTCCTCGATGTCCACCTGCTCGCCACCGCATACGGCTGGAGCGAGCCTCAGATCCTGGCGCTCAGCCCGCTGCGGCGCCGTTACTACCTGGAGCTGTGCGCAGATGGCTGACTACTTCGACCGGCTGCTCGCGCGGCACGCCCCCGTCCCCGTCCCCGTGCCCCGGCCGGCGGCGGGCGGCGGCGCAGGCGAACGCCCGGTCCGGGTACGGCCGCGGCTGCCGGGCCCGTACGAGCGGATCGAGGCGCTACGGGGAGACTCGCCGCTGCCGGAGGAGCCCACGCCTGCCCGGGTGTCCCCGCCACCGGCGGCCGACCGCTGCACGGACACGCCGCTGGCCGA
>NZ_JAAAYH010000215.1:0-15300 GCF_018035285.1 Streptomyces sp. MK37H
CCTACCCCCGGCCCGCAGCACTCCGGACTCCAGTACTCCGGCCCGCAGGATCCCGGCGCGCCCAGCGTCGCCAAGCTGCTGTGGGGCGGCTGGCATCAGCGGCTCGGCGAGCTGGCCGTGCAGGTGAGAGGCGCCGCGGCCGCACTCGGCCCGGCGCGCTGGACCGCCGGCCGGCCGTACGAACTCGACGCCTTCCAGCGTCTCTTCCTCTTCTCCCGCGCCGACACCATCTACGGCGGCTCGGACGAGATCCAGCGCACCATCATCGCCGAGCGCGTACTTCACCTCCCCAAGGAATCACGCCGATGACGAAGACCTACGCGCACTGGATCGGCGGCTCGTGGCGGGCTCCCGGGAACGGGCACTACCCCGTCATCAATCCCGCCACCGAGGAAACCGTCGGCCATGCCCCCGAGGCCGACCCGGCCGATGTGGACGCCGCGGTCCGGGCCGCCCGGGCCGCGTACGACGGCTGGTCGCGCACCGCCCCAAAGGAGCGCGCCGCCGTACTCGACCGGGCCGCCGATCTGCTCGCCGAGCACGCCCCGGACCTGGTGCCCCTCGTCCAGGCGGAGACCGGGGCGACGCTGCGCGTCACCTCGTCCCTCCAGGTGCCCCCGGCGATCGACCGCTTCCGCCGCTATGCGCGCGGCGCCCTCGAACCGGACACCGTGCCGCTGGCCCCGCTGCCCCTGGCCGCCACCCCGCTGGCGCCCGGCGGGCTGATCGGGGCGGCAGCGGTCCGCCGTCCCCTGGGTGTCGTCTGCTGCATCACCTCCTACAACTTCCCTCTCACGAATCTCGCGGGCAAGGTGGCCCCGGCCCTGGCCATGGGCAATACGGTCGTGGCCAAACCCGCGCCGCAAGATCCGCTGTGCTGTCTCGAGCTCGGCCCCCTGCTGAAGGAGGCCGGGCTCCCGGACGGTGCCTTCAATGTCGTCACCGGCTCGCGCGCGGCCGCCGGCGAGGCGCTGGTCGCGCACCCCGGTGTCGACATGGTCAGCTTCACCGGATCCACCGCCGTGGGGAAGAAGATCGCCGAATCCGCGGGGCGGTCGATGAAGCGCACCCTGATGGAACTGGGGGGCAAGGGCGCGGCCATCGTCCTGGGGGACGCCGACGAGCGAGTGATCGCGTCGGCGGTCGGGGCGGTCGGTTCGACCTTCTCCTTTCACAGCGGGCAGATCTGCACGGCGCCGACCCGTGTGCTCGTACATCGATCGCTGTACGAGAAGGTCATCGCCGCACTCACACACTACGCAGAGTCACTGAAGATCGGGGACCCTGTGGATAACTCCACGGTCGTCGGCCCGTTGATCTCCGCCGCGCAGCGCGATCACGTCGAGGCGTATGTCTCCGGCGCCCGTGAGCAGGGCGCCCGGATCGTCGTGGGCGGCGAACGCCCGGCGCTCAAGCCCGGTTTCTATGTCGCTCCCACCTTGATCGCCGACGCCGACCCCGCGATGACCGTCGCGCGCGAGGAGTTGTTCGGCCCGGTCGTCGTGGCCCTGCCCTTCGACGATGAGGACGAGGCGGTGCGGATCGCCGACGCCACCCCCTACGGCCTCTACGACTACGTCTTCAGCGCCGACGCGGGCCGCGCCTGGGCCCTCGCCGCCCGTCTGCGCAGCGGAAACGTCGGCATCAACACCGCCCAGCGCCACCCCGAGACACCGTTCGGCGGCTTCAAGGAAAGCGGAGTCGGCCGCGACGGCGGCTCGTTCGGCCTGCACGCGTACAGCGAACTCCAGTCGCTGGTCTGGGTCGCCTGAGGCACCGGAAGGGTGATGAGGATGAGAGGCGTCATCTTCGACGGCACCGCGCCGCGCGTGGTCGAGGACTTGGAGGTGCGCGACCCCGGCCCGGGCGAGGTGCTGGTGCGCATCGCCGCCGCCGGGCTGTGCCACAGCGATCTGTCGGTCGTCGACGGCACCATCCCCTTCCCGCTCCCGGTGGTCCTCGGCCACGAGGGCGCGGGCGTGGTCGAGGAGGTCGGGCCGGGCGTCACCCATGTCGCGCCCGGCGACCACGTGGCGCTCTCCACCCTCGCCAACTGCGGGACCTGCGCCGACTGTGCCCGCGGCCGCCCCACCATGTGCCGCGCGGCGATCGGCCGTCCGACCCGGCCGTTCCGCCGCGGCGACGAGCGGCTGTACAACTTCGCCTCGAACTCCGCCTTCGCCGAGCGCACCCTCGTCACCGCCGTCCAGGTGGTGCCGGTCCCCGAGGACATTCCACTCGTCCCCGCCGCGCTCATCGGCTGTGCCGTCCTCACCGGCGTCGGCGCCGTGCTCAACCGCGCCAAGGTGGACCGCGGTGAGTCGGTCGTCGTCATCGGCAGCGGCGGCATCGGGCTCAATGTGCTGCAAGGGGCCCGGCTCGCCGGGGCGTCGCCCATCGTCGCCGTGGACTCCAACCCCGCCAAGGAGCCGATGGCCCGGCGGTTCGGCGCGACCCACTTCGTCCCCTCCGCCGACGCCGTACGGGAGCTCCTGCCGACCGGTGCGGACCACGCCTTCGAATGCGTCGGCTCCACCCGGCTCATCCGCCAGGCCGTCGATCTGCTCGACCGGCACGGCCAGGCGGTGCTGCTCGGGGTGCCGCCCGCCGACGCCGAGGCGGCCTTCCGCGTCTCCTCCATGTATCTGGACAAGGCCATCCTGGGCTGCCGCTACGGCTCCTCACGGCCACAGGCCGACATCGCGCTGTACGCCGACCTCTACCGGCAGGGGCGGCTGCTGCTGGACGAACTCGTCAGCAGGACCTACCCCTTGGAGGACTTCGCCAAGGCCGCCGACGACGCCCACCACGGCCGGGTGGCGCGTGCCGTGCTCACCTTCTGAACGGGCGGCGTCCGGTGCGTCTGACGACGAGGGTTGTTCACCCTGCCTTTCCCGTTGCCGTTGCCTCGCTTGTGGGCTCCGCCGGTTACGTTGCCCTGGTGGAACGTTCCCGCCTGGATGGCAGCGGCTCGGCTACGTCAAGAACGCCATGGCGCAGGGGCTGGTCGCGCAGCGGACGCACACCCTGGGGGTGCTCGTCCGCGACGCCGTCCGCCCCTTCTACGGACATCTCCACGCGGCGCTCCAGGGGCGCGCCATCGAAGGCGGCTACAGGGTCGTCACCGCGACCGGTGTACGGGACTTCGCCCTCGACGAGGAGCGCCGCGCCCTGCAGAGACTCCTCTCCCTCAGGGTCGAGGGCCTGGTGGTGTGCAGCGGTCTGCTTCCGGCCCGGGACATCGCCCCCTTCGTCGAACGGGTGCCGACGGTCGTCGCCGGACGGCCGGAGCCGCATCCGGCGATCAACAGCGTCTACTGCGACGAGGAGGACGGCGCGGAGCAGCTCGTTGACCACCTGGTGTCCCTCGGACACCGTCGTCAGCGAACTGGCCGATGGCCCGGAAGCCCCCGCCGACGCGGTGCCCGCGCTGATCGAGGACCGCGAGATCACAGCGATCATGTGCCCCCAGGACGACGCCATGGTCAGTGTCCTGGAACGACTCCGTCGAGCCGGAGTGCGGGTGCCCGACGACATGTCGGTCAGACCATCTCGCTGTTCCGCTTCCACAGCGGCGACTGGAACGCGCAGTGGTGGCGGGACATGACCTGGGTGCACGTCCGCAGTTGGCGGCTCCAGGGCGCCGAGGCGGCCGTGTGAGGGCGCGGGAGTGGCTCCGTGACGGCGAGAGAGCTGCGATGACGGGCTGAGCGGCCGCCTTACGCGCGGGCGTCGGCGCCGGGAACCGTACCGGTCTCGGCGCCCGCGCGGAAGGTACGGCGGTAGGCGGTGGGGGAGACGCCTATGGCCGCCTGGAAGTGCTGGCGCAGGGACGCGGGGGAGCCGAAACCGGCCTCGCGCGTCACCTGGTCCACCGACAGATCGGTGTCCTCCAGGAGATGGCGGGCCCGCTCGACCCGCTGCTGGGTCAGCCACTGGCCCGGGCTGACGCCGACCTCCTCGCGGAAGCGGCGGGTGAACGTCCGTACGCTCATCGACTCCTGGGCGGCCAGCTCCCGCAGCGAGATGGGCCGGTCCAGCCGGCCGAGCGCCCAGGCACGGGCCGCCGTCGTGGTGGCCTGCTGGGGCTCGGGCAGCGGACGCGGGATGTACTGGGCCTGGCCGCCGTCGCGATGGGGTGGCACCACACTGCGCCGGGCCACGTCGTTGGCGACGGCCGTGCCGTGGTCGCGCCGCACCAGATGCAGACACAGGTCGATCCCCGAGGCGACACCGGCCGAGGTGAGCACATCGCCGTCGTCCACGAACAGCACGTTCGGATCGACCTTGACGGTCGGGAAGAGGCGCTGGAAGTGGTCGACGCTGGACCAATGGGTGGTGGCCGGGCGGCCGTCGAGAAGACCGGCGGCGGCCAGCACGAACGAACCGGTGCAGATGGACACCCAGCGCACGCCCGGCCGGGCGTGAGCCAGCGCGGTGCCGAGCGGCTCGGTCATCCGGCCCTCCTCGTGGACCGGGCCGAGTTCGTACGAGGCGGGCACCACGATGGTGTCGGCCTCGGCGAGGGCCTCGGGGCCCTGCTCCACGGCGATCGGGAAGTCGGCGTCCGTGGGCACCAGACCGGGCTCGGGGGTGCAGGTGACCACCTCGTACAGCCGCCGGCGGTCGGCGGAGCGGGCCTTGCCGAAGATCCGGTACGGGATGCCCAGCTCGAAGGGGATCACGCCGGGGAGGGCGAGGACGACGACGCGATGGCGCCCGTCGGCGGATTCGGGCGGGGATGGGGGCGGGGATTGGGACTGGGTTGGGGACACTTCCGGCCTCCCGTCGTCAGGACGTGGCCCGAAAAGGGGCGTGGCCCGATCCTAGCGAATACTGTCCCTCGGGCCACTCGTCCCTGCCGACCCGCTGCCCGATGCTGGTCCGGTGACGCAGACGACCGAGCTCTCCGAAGCCCCCGAACAGGACGAACAGCCGGATCAGCCCGCCCGGCGGGCCCTCCTACGCCTACCGCACCGCGCCTGGGCGGTCGCGGCCATCACCTTTGTGACGATCATCGGCGCGGCCGGATTCGCCTCCCTGCCCGGTTTGCTCATCGATCCGCTCCACGAGGAGTTCGGCTGGTCGCGCGGCACGATCGGGTTCGCGGTCTCCGTCAACCTCGCCCTCTATGGGCTCACCGCTCCCTTCGCCGCCGCCCTGATGGATCGCTTCGGCATCCGTAAGGTCGTGGCGGCCGCGCTCGTCGTCATCGCGGCCGGTGGCGGCCTTACGGTCTTCATGAGCGAGCCCTGGCAGCTCATCCTGTGCTGGGGTGTGCTGGTCGGCCTCGGCAGCGGCTCCATGGCGCTGGCCTTCGCCGCGACCGTGACCAACCGGTGGTTCGTGGCCCGGCGCGGGCTGGTCACCGGCATCCTTACGGCGGGCGGGGCCTCCGGGCAGCTGATCTTTCTCCCGCTGCTCTCCTGGATCGTCGAACGGCACGAATGGCGGCCCGCCGCGATCACTGTCTCGGTCGCCGCGCTGGCGATCGTCCCGCTCGTCTGGCTGCTGCTGCGCGACTACCCCTCGGACGTGGGCCTCGCCGCGTACGGCGCCGACGGGCCGCCCGCCCCGCGGCCCGCACCCCGGCGCGGCGCGGCCCGGCGGGCCGTCAAAGCTCTCGCCTCGGCCTCGCGCACCGGCTCCTTCTGGCTGCTCGCGGGCGCCTTCGCGATCTGCGGTGCCTCCACGAACGGTCTCGTCAAGACCCACTTCGTGCCCGCCGCGCATGACCACGGCATGCCGGTGACGGCCGCCGCGAGCCTGCTCGCCGTCATCGGTGTCTTCGACATCGTGGGGACGGTGGCCTCCGGCTGGTTCACCGACCGCTTCGACGCGCGACGGCTGCTGGCCGTGTACTACGCGCTGCGCGGGCTCTCCCTGATGTTCCTGCCGATCCTGCTGGACGACGCGGTCCATCCGCCGATGCTCTTCTTCATCGTCTTCTACGGTCTCGACTGGGTCGCCACCGTGCCGCCGACGATGGCGCTGTGCCGGGAGCAGTACGGAGAGGACAGCGCGATCGTCTTCGGCTGGGTGCTCGCCGCCCACCAGGTGGGGGCCGGGGTCGTGGCCTTCGTGGGCGGCGCGGCGCGGGACGCCTTCGGCTCGTACGACCTGGTCTGGTACGGCGCGGGGGCGCTGTGCGCGATCGCCGCGCTGATGTCGCTGGTCATCCAGCGTGGCCCGGGCGCGAAGACCGCGTCGGCGACGGTCTAGGGGGACCGGCGGTTCGTGACGCCTGCGGCGGGCTGTTTCCCCTCCCCGCCCCTTCCCACAGCATCGATATGCGGCTCCGCCGCGTGGTGGGGCTCCGCCCCGGACCCCGGCCGGACGACCCGGACGTGCGCGGGCGTCCGCTGCGGCAGCGTGCTGGTGCGGGTATTCACGGCGGCGACGGTCGGCTCGTCGACCCTCGGGGTCCAGGGGCGGAGCCCCTGGCAGCGGGAAGGGGCGGGGAGGGAAAAGACCCGCCGGGGACACCCCGTAAGGCCGCGCGGGCTCACGGAGACGGGCCGTGAGGGCGTAGGGATACGGGCTGTGAGGGCGTACGGATACGGGCCGCGCGGGCTTACGCGAACGGGCCGCGTGGTCTTACGGAAGTGCGCGTGGCCTTAGGGAAGCGCGCGCGGCCTTACGGGAACGCCGTGAACTCCCCGAAGGAGCCGCGGTGGAAGAGCAGCGGCCCGGATCGCGCCGCGGTCTCGTCCGCGCCCAGGGCCCGGACGCGGCCCACCACGACCAGATGGTCGCCGCCCGTGTGCACGGCGTGGATCGCGCAGTCGATCCACGCCGGGACGTCCGCGAGCCGCGGTGAGCCGGTGACCGGGGACGCCTCGTAGCGGACGCCCGCGAACTTGTCGGGGCGCCGGGAGCCGCTGACCGCGAAGGAGCGGCAGAGCTCGCCCTGGTGCGCGCCCAGGACATTGACGCAGAAGACGCCCGCGCGGGCGATGCGCGGCCAGGTCGTGGAGGTGCGGGCCACCATGAAGGCGACCAGCGGCGGGTCCAGCGACAGCGAGGCGAAGGACTGGCAGGCGAAACCGGCCGGTCCGTTCTCGTCGACGGTGGCGATCACGGTGACCCCGCTGGCGAAGTGGCCCAGGACGCGGCGGAATTCGGCCGGGTCGACCGGGGGCCGCTCATCGTCGCGCACACAGCGCAGCTCCGGCGGGGGCAGCGGGTCGACCGGTCGTACGGAGGCGGTCGGCGAGCCGACCGCCCGGAGGTAGCGGACGGCGGTGGCGGCCATACCGGCGTGTCCCATCATGGCCCCGTCCCCCTTTCTCGCTTGCTCGGGTTCCTCGCTTACTCGGGTTCTGCCTTGCTGTCTCGGGTTCCCTGACGGCGCGGTTCTTCAAGGGGCTCAGCGGCCTCAGCGGCCCCGGTACCCGGGCGGCCGGCGCTCGATGAACGCGCGGACGCCCTCCTGAGCGTCGGCCGTGGTCATGTTGATCTCCTGAGCCGCCGCCTCGGCGGCGAACGCGGCCGGGCGGCCGGCCTCCAGGGAGGCGTTCACCAGCGCCTTGGTGAGGGCCAGGGCGCGGGTGGGCCCCGCGGCGAGGCGCTCGGCCCAGGCGCGGGCGGTCTTGGCCAGGTCGTCGTCCGGGACGACCCGGTTGACCAGGCCCAGCCGCTCGGCCTCGGCGGCGGGCAGCGCGTCGCCGAAGAACATCAGCTCCTTCGCGCGCTGCGGGCCGATCAGCCGGGGGAGAAGATACGCACCGCCCCCGTCGGGGACCAGCCCGCGGCGGATGAACACCTCGATGAACACGGCCGATTCGGCGGCCAGCACCAGATCGCAGGCGAGGGCCAGATGGGCGCCGAGCCCGGCCGCGGTGCCGTTGACGGCGGCGATCACCGGCTTCTCGCAGTCGAGGACGGCGGCGATGAGCCGCTGAGCTCCGCCGCGGATCAGCCGGGCGACATCGCCCGCGACGCGTTCCGCCCCGTCCGCTGTGCCGCGCAGATCCGCGCCCGCGCAGAAGCCCTTGCCGGTGGCGGTCAGCACGACGGCCCGGACGGACGGGTCCGCGGAGGCGTGGTCCAGCAGCGAAATCAGGTGTTCTCGCTGGTCAGGAGTGATGGCGTTCATCGCCGCGGGGCGGTTGAGCGTGATCCACGAGACGCCGTTGTCAGTGGTGTGCCGTAGAACGGAGTCACGTGAATCTTCAAGGGGGGAAGAGGTCATGGTAACGCTCCATGCGTCAGCGGCAGATCGCCAGGGCGTCCAGTGCCACGGCACCTTGGCCACGTTCCAGCACCATCAGCGGATTGACGTCCAGTTCGGCGAGGTGGTCCCCGAGCTCCAGGGCCATGCGCTGGACCCGCAGCACGACCTCAACGAGAGCGTCCACATCGGCGGGGGGAGCGCCGCGCACACCGTCGAGGAGGGCGCGGCCGCGCAGTTCGGCGAGCATCGCGCGCGCCTGGTCCTCGCCGAACGGGGGGACGCGTACGGCAGCGTCACGGAGGACCTCGACGAGCACGCCCCCTATACCGACGGTCACGGTCGGCCCGAAGAGGGGGTCCTGGCTCATGCCGACCACCATCTCCACCCCGCGCTCGACCATCTGACAGACCAGCACCCCGTCCAGCTCGACGCCTTCGTAGCGGGCGATGTCGGTGAGCTCCCGATAGGTGTCGCGGACCTGGCTGGCCGAGGTCAGCCCCAGCCGGACCAGCCCCAGCTCGGTCTTGTGGGCGAGCTGCGGCGCGGACGCCTTCATGACCACGGGGTAGCCCACCAGACCCGCGGCGCGGACGGCCGCGGCCGCGCTGGTCACCAGCTGCTCGCGCGGCACCCGGATGCCGTACGCCCGCAGCAGCTGTTTCGCCGCGTGCTCGCTCAGGCGGTCTCCTGGGCGCAGCAGATCGCGCACCTTGCGAAGGGAGGGGGACGGCGTGCGCGGGGCGTCCTCGAACGGGGAGCGGTAGGAGGCGGTGAAGCGGTGGTGCCCCAGATAGGCGCGCACGGCGGTGATGCAGTTGGCGAACGTCCGGAAGGTGGCCACGCGGGAGGAGCCCAGCAGGGTGGTGCGGTAGGCGTCCTCGGTGCCGACCGGCGAGCCCCACACCACGCACACCAGCTTGTCCGTCTGCTCCGCCGCGTCCACCAGGTCCTGCGCCAGCTTGTCGCTCATGGGCGGGAAGGGGCCGGTGATCGGGCAGATCAGTACACCCACGGCGGGGTCGGCGAGGATCGCGTCGATGATCTTGCGCCCGCGCCAGTCGCCGACCGGGTGGCCGCCGTTGTCCACCGGGTTGGCGACGCTGAGATCGCCGGGTATCCACTGGTGGAGCTCGGTCTGCTTCTCGGGAGAGAGAGTGGGCAGGGTGAGGCCCGCCGCGGTGGCGAGGTCGGAGAAGTGGGCCCCGGTGCCCCCGGAGATCGAATACACCACGACGCCCTCGGCGAGCGGCGGGCGGGCGCGGGCGAGCAGCGCCGCCGTGTCCTGAAGCTCGTCCAAGCCGTCCACGCGGATCACGCCGAACTGCCGCATGGCCGCGTCCACCACCGCGTCCGAGCCGGTCAGCTTGCCGGTGTGGGAGGCGGCCGTGCGGGCGCCGGTCTCGGTGCGGCCGACCTTCACGGCGACGACGGGCACCTTGGCGCGGGCGGCCCGGTCGGCGGCGAGGAGGAAGCCGCGGCCGTCCTTCAGCCCCTCCGCGTACAGGGCGATGGCGCCGACCTCGGGCCGGGTGGCGAAGTAGGAGATGAAGTCGGAGGTCTCCAGATCGGCCTCATTGCCGGTCGGGGCCCAGTGGCTGAGCCGGATGCCGAGTTCCTGGAGGGTGAAGACCGGGCGGCCCTGGTGGCCTGACTGGGTGATGAGGGCGATGGCGGGCCCGTCGAGGTCGTCGCGGAACTTCTCGAAGGCGTTGAGGTTGGTGTTGGGGCCGAGCAGCCGCAGCCCGGCGCCGCGGGCCGCGGCGGCCAGCCGGGCCTGCGCGGCGGCACCCTCGGGGCCGGTCTCGGCGAAGCCGGAGGCGAAGACGACGGCGAACCTCGCCTTGCTCCCGTCGAGTTCCCCGATCACCGGGAGCGGGTCGCGGACGAGGAGGACGGCCAGGTCGACGGGTTCGGGCAGCGCGGCCACGGACGGTACGCACGGAATGCCGAAGACGGCGGGACGGGAGGGATGCACGGGGTGCAACCGGGCGCCGACGCGTTCGGCCCAGGCCAGGAGCTGGCGGGTGATACCGGTGTTGGGGCGGCAGTCCGCGTCGGAGGCGCCGATGAGGGCCACCGACTCGGGATGGAAGAAGTGGTCCAGATCGGGGACGGCGGACGTCAGCGGGCGCCCGCTGACGTCCACGTCGTCCACGCCTTCGGCGGTCCCGCCCGCCGCGGGCCTGCTGTGGACATGCACGGCGGGGCCGGGGGTCTGACCGCAGGCGACGGCGCGGGCATGACGGGAGTTGGTGGTCAGGGTGCCGTAGGTCGATCCAAGCATCGGTATCCGCCACTCCTGCTCGTTGGCCAATAACCGGGTAGGTGACCAGGGGATTCGGCGTCGGCCGCCGCAGCGAAACTGACGCCAAGTCACATTACCCAGTAGTCAGGTTACTGAACTGACGGCCTGTCAGGAATGCTCGGGGCGTGGGGAACACGCAGGGTGACGGCGGGGCGGTGGAATCGCGGCCCGCCCCGCCTCGCCGTCATGCCGTCGTGCGGGCGACCGTCTTGGCGATCTTCCGGGCGTCGATGGCCAGCTCGCGCAGCATTCCGCTGATCGGGTTCGTATAGCCCGTGAAGTGCAGTCCCGGCGCGCCCTTCAGGGTTCGCCGACCGTGCGGGAGGGGGCGGCCGCGGTCGTCCAGCACGCCCAGATGGCCGACCAGTTCCTCCAGGCCGCGCCGGTAGCCGGTCGCGGCGATCACCACCTCGGGGCTGATCCGCGAGCCGTCGGCCAGGACCACCTTGTCCAGATCGAAGGAGTCAACCGCCGAGACCACTTCCACTCGTCCCGTCCGCACCGCGTCGACCAGCCCCACGTCCTGGACCGGGATCGCGCCCTCCCGTACGCGGGTGTAGAGCCCGGTGTCGGGCCAGGGCAGGCCGTGCTCGGTCAGATCCGGCATGCTCACCCGGCACATCACCCGCGCCGCCCGGTCCACCGCGCGCCGCGGCAGCCTGCGCACCAGGATGCCGGTCGCCTGTGCGGGCCATCCGGCCGTCGAGCGGCGCAGGATGTGCGGCACGGTGCGGATCGCCAGCCGCACCCGGGCCGCGCCGCCCTCGACCAGATCGACCGCGATCTCGGCGCCGGTGTTGCCGACGCCGACCACCAGGACGTCACGGCCCTCGAAGGGGCGGGCGTTGCGGTAGTGGGCGGCGTGCAGCAGCTCACCGGTGTAGCCGGCGCGGCCGGGCCAGTCCGGCAGCCGTGGGGTGTGGTTGAAGCCCGTCGCGACGACGACCACGGGCGAGGACAGCGCACGGCCGCCCGTGGCGCGCAGCACCCACTCCGCGTCGTCGGACGACCGGTCGATGCGGGAGACCTCGACGCCCGTGACGATATCCAGCCGGTGGTGCTCGACATAGCGCTCCAGGTAGCGCACCACGTCGTCGCGTCCGACCCACCGTCCGTAGGACCGGGGGATCGGCAGCCCGGGAAGCGCGGAGAGCCTGCGCGTGGTGTGCAGATGCAGCCGGTCGTAGTGGTTCCGCCAGGACGCGGCGACCGCGTCGGACTTCTCCAGGACGACGGCGCGGATCCCGCGGTGGCTGAGCGCGGCAGCGGCGGCGAGTCCGCCCGGTCCACCGCCGATCACATAGACGGGTGAGGACTTCTCGGGGGAGCGGTCGGCCATGCGGGTGAGCGTAGTCGGGTATTTGACGGGTTTCTGTCAAACGACCGGTCAAAGTGATTCCGGATGGGTTGCGGAGAGGTCACGGTCGGTCGGCGCCGGACCGTCGTCGCGATGTCCTGTCGGATTTTGTTGCGCCGGTGCGACCCCTTGCGCGGGCCGTGCCCGGCCATGAAACTGACGTACCGTCAGATTCGCGGGGACGGGAGGGGTGGGGAACGGTGCGGACGATCGGGCTCGACGGGGCCGAATGGCTCGCCGTACTGCGCATCGGACTCGGCCTGTGGTGGCTCGAGAGCTGGCGGCACAAGGACAAGAAGGACTGGTTCGAGCGCGGCACCGGTATCGGCTGGGCGGTGGGCGTGGCCGCCAAGCACCGCTGGGCGTTCGTCCGCGGCGGCTTCGACGCGGTGGTCACACCCCGTCCGAAGGTCATGGCGTACGTCGTCGTCTACGCCGAACTCGCCCTCGGCCTCGGGCTGACGCTCGGTTTTCTGACCCCCATCGCCCTGATCGGCGCGATCGTGCTCAATCTGCTCTATTTCCTGCTCATGATCCACGACTGGGCGGAGCAGGGGCAGAACTCGATGATGGTGCTGATCTCCGTGGTCGGGCTCTTCGGCATGAGCTGGCAGACCTGGTCGCTCGACGAGGCATGGGGGCTGTTCCTGTGAGCCCGACGCCGTCCGCGGGCGCTCCGCGCTTCGATCTGCCCGAGATCGACGCCTTCACCCGCCCCTACTGGGACGCCGCCGCCGAGGGCCGGCTGCTGATCCGGCGCTGCGGCGGGTGCGGCCGGACCCATCACTACCCGCGTGAGTTCTGCCCGTACTGCTGGAGCGAGGACGTCGCCTGGGAAGAGGCGAGCGGTGCGGCGTCGCTCTATACGTGGTCCGTGGTGCACCGCAATGACCTGCCGCCGTTCGGCGCCCGCGTCCCGTACACCGCCGCCGTCGTCGACCTCGCCGAGGGGCCGCGGATGATGACCGAGCTCATCGAGGTCCCGGAGAGCGGACCGAGGGTGGGGATGCGGCTCCGGGTGGCGTTCCGGGCGCCGGAGGCCGCCGAGGCGGCCGAGGGGGATGTGCCGGTCGTTCCTGTCTTCCGGCCGGTGCCTGCCTAGTGCCGCGTTACGGCCGTCTTGTTCAACGGTGCACGCCTTACGGTCGTCGCCGAACGGCCGCGTCGCCGTTATGGCCACAGCAGCTCTCGCCGCCAGCCGCCGGGCTCCCCGGGGTCGCGGCGGTAGCGGACCCGTACGTGCCGCCGCCGGGCCTCCTCCTGGTAGAACTCGACCTCGTCGGCCTCCAGGACGTACAGGGTCCAGGTGGGGGCGGTCGCGTCCGGTTCGCGTTCGGCCCGTTCGTACGCCGTCTCGAAGGCCCGTAGCAGCTCCTCGTACGAGCCGAGCACTTCGCTCTGCCGTCCGCTCCCGGCCAGCGCCGCCGCGAGCGCCGCGGGGGACCGGCCGCGCAGATCGGCCGCGCTCTCCTCCCGCCCGGCCTCGCCGACCCGCCCGCTGACGCGCACCTGACGGCCCGACCGCATCCAGTGGAACGCGAGCGAGGCATACGGCCGCTCGGCCAACTCGCGGCCCTTACGGCTGGTGCGATGGGTGCCGAAGTGCCAGCCGCGCTCATCGGCGTCATGCAGCATCACCGTGCGCTGGGACGGACGGCAGTCGGCCCCCGCGGTGGCCAGGGACATGGTGTGCGGTCCGGGTTCCCCCGCCTCGGCGGCCTCGCGCAGCCACCGCCGGAACAGCGGAAGCGGTGCGTCCGGGGCCGTGGCCGGGTCGAAGACGGGCAGTTCGCCCGCATGGGGTACGCGCAGGCCGCGTAGCAGTGCGCGGAATGCCTCAGCCTCATCTTGGTCGTCGCTCATCGGCTCCCCATCCGATCACCCGTGAGGGGCCGGGGCAAGCGAGGGCATGCGTACGGCCGGGGCGGGGCCCGTCAGCCGCGGCCCAGGACCACCGTGCCCGCCGAGCAGAACCAGCCCCCCGTGCCCGACGCCACGGCCAGCTCCGGCAGCCGTCCGCCCGCCTTGCGCACCTGTCGCTCCCCGGCCTCGCCGCGCAGCTGCCGTACCGCCTCGACCAGCAGGAACAGTCCGCGCATCCCCGGGTGGCAGGCGGAGAGGCCGCCGCCGTCGGTGTTGGTCGGCAGCTCGCCGTCCCGTGTCAGCCGCCCCTTCGCCGCGAAGGCCCCGCCCTCGCCCTTGGGGCAGAAGCCGAGGTCCTCCAGCGTCACCAGGGTCATATAGGTGAAGGCGTCATAGAGCTCGGCCACATCGATGTCCGACGGCCGGACGCCCGCCCGCGCGAAGGCCGCCCGCCCCGAGGCCGCGGCCGGGGAGACCGTGAAGTCCTCCCATTCGGACATGGTGGTGTGCGAGACCGCCGTGCCCGAGCCCAGCACCCACACCGGGGGTTTCGCCGTGTCCGGTACGTACTCCTCGGCCGCGAGCAGCACCGCGCAGCCGCCGTCCGAGCGGATGCAGCAGTGCAGCTTGGTGAAGGGGTCGGCGATCATCGGGCCACTCAGGACGTCATCGACCGTGATCGGTTCTCGAAACATCGCGTCCGGATTGTGCCCGGCATTGATGCGTGCCTGAACGGCGATGTCCGCCAGCTGTTCGAGGGTGGTGCCGTACTCATGCATATGGCGGCGCGCGGCCATCGCGTACTTGGCGACCAGCGTATGCCCGTACGGGACCTCGAACTGGAGCGGTCCGCGCGCCCCGAAGGAGAGGTTCGCGGTGCGGCGGCCCGCGCGGATGTCGGCGCGGGCGGTGGAGCCGTAGACGAGCAGAACGGCGCGGGCGTGCCCGGCGGCGATCGCGTCCGCCGCGTGCGCCGCCATGACCTCCCAGGTGGCGCCGCCGACGGCCGTCGAGTCGGTCCAGGCCGGCCGCAGCCCCAGATACTCGACCACCTCGACCGGCGCGAGGGTGCCGAGCCCCGCCGAGGCGAAGCCGTCGACGACCGACCGGTCGAGACGGGAGTCGGCGAGGGCCCGGCGGGCGGCCTGGGCGTGGAGGGCGTAGGGGGTGGCCGTGTCGACGCGGCCGCAGTCGGAGAGGGAGACGCCGACGACGGCGACCTTACGGTTGCGCTGCGCTGCGGGCGGCATGAACCTGACGGTACATCAGATTCGGTGGAGCGGAAGGGGGGCGCCTGCGCGAGCACACCGAGGTCCAGGGGGAAGGGGGTGGTCCGGACGATCTCCCGTATGGCCGTGCTCGCGCTCGAACACAAGCCCCGTCCGGACCACGCGTGAGGCGCCCGGTTACTGCAGGAACTGCCCCACGCAAGCGGCGATCGCCACCAGAAGGCTCAGCACTCCGATCACGACCTGCCACTTGTCCGGGCCGGTCCACCGGGCGTCGCTTGTCTCCTGCGTGCTCCGATCGTCCATTACCCCTCCTCGCTCCTCCGACAGGCCCCGGAGGACAGGGCCACCGCCGGTCCGGTCGCGCTCC
>NZ_JAAAYH010000216.1:0-15257 GCF_018035285.1 Streptomyces sp. MK37H
ACCCAGCGCATCGCCGCGGGTGCCACCGAGTTGGAGCGGCGGCTCGCCGATCTGCTCCGGGACGGCCTGGCCTCCGCCGACCGCGCGGGGTACGGGGCGTGGGACGAGACGGCCGCGCGGATGATCGACGCCCAGGCTCCGGGTCTCGAGGCGCGGGCGCGGGAGCTGGCCGCGATTCCGTCGTCCGGGCCGGGGTGGCCCGCCCGGCTGCTGGAGGAGTGCGCACTGGCCCACCTGCTCAACCAGGGCTTTCTCCACCTGGACCGCCTCCCGGAGAAGCTGGCCGCCACCACGCGCACCCGCGTGGGGCTCACGACGCCGGTGGCCGAGCTGCTGGCGACGGAGGAGGCGATCCGGGACCGCTGGCTGGTCCTGGGCCGCCAGGACGGCACGGACGGCAGGCTGACCACGCGCCGGATCTGGCTGCGGGGCGAGCGTACGCACCGTATGGCGCTGCTGCTCTCGTTCAGCGCCCCCGGCCAGTCCCCCGAGCTCGCGCTGCCCACCGGCCTGGTGCTCGACGCGGACCTCGCGTATTACCCGGCGGCCCGGCCGCTGCGGGCGGCGATCGGCACCCGGCACGAGGAGGTGGCGGAGGCGGCGTCTCCTACGGCGTCTCCAACCCCCGAGGGGTGCGATGTCGAGACCGCGCTCGCGGCCTATGGGGCGGCGCTCGGGGAGGATCCATGGCTGGACGGCTGGCCGGTGGTGCTCGCCGATGTGGTGCCGGTCCCGGGGGACGACGGATGGCAGCTGGCGGACGAGCGGAGCGGTTCGGCGCTGCCCGTCGATCCGCGCTGCGCGGGGCGCACCGATCTGTGGCAGCTGATGGCGATATCCGGCGGTGGCCCGGTCACCGTCTTCGGCGAGTGCGGCCATCGCGGCTTCTCGCCCATCACCACCTGGGATCCGACCCCCGTCTCGCTCATCGGCACGGCAGCGCAGGGAGGCATCCGTTGACCAGTACGACGCCCATCGCGTCCAGCACGTCCGTCGCGTCCACCGCGTCCACCGCGTCCACCGCGTCCACCGCGTCCACCGCGTCCACCGCGTCCTGGGACGATCTTGTGGCGGCCGCGCTGCTCGGCACCGAGCGGCGCACGCCGCCCGTCGCACCGCGCCCCGGGCAGGACGCGCCGTCCGCCCTGCTGGACGCGGCCGCGCTCAGCACGGTGCGGCGGCGGGCCGGGCTGCGGCCCGCGCCCGCCCGGCCGGGGCCGGGCCGGGCGCCCGAGGATCCGCGGCCGGCGCTGCCCACGGCCGCCCGCAGCAGGCTGGCGCTGCTGCTCGCCGACCGTTCGGCACCGGGGCGCGGCGGTTCGCGCTCCGCGCCCGACCTCGCCGAACTGCTGCCGCAGTGGCTCGCGCTGGCCAATCACCACGGCTATCGCGTGCCGGACGCGCTGCTCCCGGCGCTGCTCGACGCGGCCCGCGCCCGCACCGACCTGCGGATCGAGGCGCTGACGCTCGGCGGGCCACGTGCGCTGTGGCTGGCCCGGCTCAACCCGGACTGGAAGTTCGCGCTGCGGGGCGCGGCGGGCCGGGCGTCCGCATCGCTCCCGGAGCCGTCCGGGGCGGCCGCCACACCGGACGAGGAACAGCGGCTGTGGGAGGAGGGGTTGTTCGCCGAGCGGGTGTCGCTGCTGGCGGCGGCCCGCCACCGCGACCCGGCGGCGGGGCTGGCGCTGCTCAGCGGCACCTGGTCCACCGAGCGGGCCGAGGACCGGCTGATGTTCCTGGACTCGCTGCGTGACGATCTCTCCCCGTCCGATGAGCCGTTCCTCGAACAGGCGCTGTCCGACCGCAGCCGGAACGTCCGGGCGACCGCCGCCGAGCTGCTCTCCGCACTCCCCGGCTCGGCGCTCGCCGCGCGCATGGCCCAGCGGTCGCGGGGCTGTGTGTCACTGACCGCGGATGAGCCGACCGCTGATGGGCTGACCGCCGAGGGGGCGACCGCCGAGGGGGCGACCGCCGACGGGCTGACCGCCGCCGAGCCGACGTCCGCCGAACGGACGCCCCGGATAACCATCCGCCCGCCGGACGAGTGCGACAGCGGAATGCAGCGCGACGGCATCGTGCCCAAGCCGCCCTCCGGCCGGGGGGAACGGTCCTGGTGGCTGGGTCAGTTGGTGGAGGCGACCCCGCTGGACCGCTGGAGCGAATGGTTCGGCGGACGCGGTCCCGCCGAGATCGTGGCGCTGCCCGTCGCGGACGGCTGGCGGGCGGATCTCCACGCGGCCTGGTGCCGGGCCGCGGTGCGACAGCGCAGCGCCGAGTGGTGCCGTGCGCTGCTCGGCACCCCGGCGGTCGCGCCGGTCACCGCCGGGGAGGCGGCCCCCGCCGCCTGGCGCGACCCGGCGAAGCTGCTCTCCGCGCTGCCCTCCCGGGAACGGGCGGAGTGGGTCGCCGAGTCCATCGCGTCCCACGGCCTGTCCGACGCCTTCCGGCTGCTCGGGGTGTGCGCGGTGCCCTGGGCCGAACCGCTGGGCCGGGCCGTCGTCGACGCCCTGGACATCGCCCGCGACGCGGGCAGCTACCCCTGGAGCTTCAGCGGCGTCATGGGCCTGGCGGAGCGCTGCCTGGACCCGACCCAGGCGGACCGCCTCGAAGTGCTGACGGCGATACCGGACGAGAGAGAGGGAGCGGCCCCGGGAGCCGGGGGCTACTGGGCGGAGGCATTCCAACGCCTGGTGGGCACGCTCCGGCTAAGAGAAGCGATGCGAGCGGAGCTCGACCCGAACTGACCCGGACCGGCCTCCGGGTCGGCGGATGCCCTCGGCTCCGGTCGAGCTCGGCGGGTCGGGCTCCGGGCCGGTTGACTCGGAGTCCCCAGTCGATTCCGCGCCCGGGCGTCAGGCTCCGGGCCGAGACCCGGGCATCTGCCCCCGCGGCGTCTGCGGAGCAACGGCCTCCGGGCCCGCGGATGCCCCGCGCCTCGGTCGCGCTCCGGCTCCCCGGCCTGGCTCAGTTCCCAGGCCCAGGCCCAGGCCAGAAGCCGGGCGGCCGGGCGACCGGCTGCGGGGCGAGGTCCGGCGGCGGGTCAGGCGGCTACCGGGCGGACGTTTTCGCGGACCCAGTCGACGATGGCTGTCGTGGTCGCGCCCGGGGTGAAGATCTCTGCGACGCCCTGCTCCTTGAGCAGGGGGATGTCCGCCTCGGGGATGATCCCGCCGCCGAAGACCTTGATGTCCTCCGCGTCGCGCTCCCGCAGCAGCTCCAGCACCTTGGCGAACAGGGTCATATGGGCACCGGACAGGATGGACAGCCCGATCGCGTCGGCGTCCTCCTGGATCGCGGTGTCGACGATCTGCTCGGGGGTCTGGTGGAGCCCGGTGTAGATGACCTCCATGCCCGCGTCGCGCAGTGCCCGCGCGATCACCTTCGCACCACGGTCATGGCCGTCCAGCCCCGGTTTGGCCACCACCACACGGATCGGACCGGTCACACCCATCGCAGCCTCCAAGCCGTCACACGCTCGCCCACATCGATGTGAACGAACGTTATCCGGAGCATCCCCCTACCCGGCAGTTTCGCGGCGCGCACCGAGGGGGAAATCACACGTGGGACACGTTCACTGAAGGCCGCACCCGTACCCGCATCCGCATCCGCATCCGCGCGCATCGCACACCGCGCATCGCACACCGCGCATCGCGCATCCGCCGTGCGGACGCCGCATACGCTCGGGCCGGCCACATCAGGGGAGCCGCAGCGGGGACCGTCGCACCGCGCAGCGCCGCTGCGAGCCGCATGGCGCCGCGGTGCGACGGGCGGTCCTGCGTCATGCGGTCACAGCGCCATTCACCGTGCGGTGCCGGGCATCGGGCCACCGCACGGCCGAAGTCGTCGCCCTGACCGGGGCCCATGACCACGACCGGCACGTCCGAAGCGAACGGCTGCCCATGAGGGCATTCGGGGGGAGTCCAGCCGCCTCTCGTGCGCCGCATCGCGGGAGGTCGGCCGCCATGGGCCTCATACACAGCCAGAGCAACCAGAACATCCAGAGCACCCGGGACGCCCGGCACATCCGGGCCATCGCCCTCGACCTGGCGCTGCTCGCCGGGCATCTGCTGCTCTACCCGACCGGGCTCCGTCAGGAGCGCCCACCCGGTACGGCGCCGTGCCTCCCCATGGACAGCCCGGCCCATCGCCCCGTCCTGCTTCTCCACGGCTTCATCGACAACCGGTCCGTCTTCGTCCCGCTGCGCCGCTCGCTCGGCCGTCACGGCCGTCAGCACATCGAGGCGCTCAACTACTCGCCGCTGCTGTGCGACCTCCGCACCGCCGCCGCGCTGCTCGGCCGCCATGTCGAGGATGTCTGCGCCCGTACCGGCCACGGCCAGGTGGATGTCATCGGGCACAGCCTGGGCGGTCTGATCGCCCGTTACTACGTCCAGCGTCTCGGCGGGGACGCCCGCGTCCACACCCTGGTGACGCTCGGCACCCCGCACAGCGGCACACGTATCGCGCCCCTGTTGTCCGCACATCCACTCGTGCGTCAGATGTGCCCGGACTCCTCGGTGATAACGGAGTTGCGGCAGCCTGCCCCCGATTGCCGTACGCGATTCATCGCTTTCTGGAGCGATGTGGATCAGTTGATGATCCCGAAGGAGACGGCCCGGATAGACCATCCGGATGTGATCTCCCGCAACATCCGCGTCAACGGAATCGGACATCTCGCCCTGGCGGTGCATTTCTCCGTGACCGCCCGCATCCACGAGGCCCTGGACGCCGCCGACAAGGCGCCGGCGGACGCCTCTAGCGCGGTTCCCGATGGTTCAGAAGCCTCGGAATTGCCGAACGTCAATCGAACATCCGGCCAAGGAAGCACGTACAGTCAGCCGAAAGACGGCCAAATGCCCTTTGCCGAGATGCTCAAAACTCACGGAAGATTGTCGCTGCCGCGTACTGCCGGGTACAGTCGCCGCTAATTCTCCTGCAGCCGAGGCGAAAGAGAAGTGGTGGTGAACGACCGTCACCCGTCGGGGGCCTCTCCGACCGTCCCCGCTCCCGACGCCTCGTATCCGTACGACGAGGCTTACGGTCAGCGGCAGGACACAGAGCACGGCTACGTCGGGTACGACGGGTACTCCACCGGCAACTTCGCCCACCTGGCCACCGCCTACGGGGACGGCGACTACGGGGACGGCGACCCGCTCTACGGCGACAGCGACCCGCTCTTCGGCGCGCTTCCGGGCGCCTACGACGGCGGGCAGGGCGCCCACAGCGGTCAGTACGATGCCTCGCAGTGGGCCACGGTCGACCAGCCCCACCAGACCGGGTCGTACGCCACCGGCCATTACGACCTGGGCCACGACACGGGCCACCACGACACGGGCCACCACGACTCCGGCGCCTACGACACCACCGCGATGTGGGCCGCCTCCGGCTATCACCTGCCGACCGGCATCCCCGCCCAGCAGGACCCCGAGACCGGCGCCCAGTGGGACATCGGCGCCTGGGACACGGGCGCCACCGGCCACACCGAGCTGCCGGATCAGTGGGACCACGGGGTGGGGTTCGAGGCCGAGGCGTACACCTCGGGCGTGGACACCGGTCAGACCCAGGTCTGGGACACCTCCGTCTACGGGACCGGGGACGAGGCGCAGTACGACCACTCGGGGCTGAACCATCCGGGTTTCGACCAGCAGGGGCTCGACCACCACTCCGGCTTCGACCAGCCCGAGCACGAGCCCGACGCCTACGACCAGACGGCCGTCTTCGAGCCCAACGCCTTCGACCAGACCGCCGCGTTCGAGCAGACGGCCGCGTTCGAGCAGACCGCCGCGTTCGAGCAGGCCGTCATCCCCGAGCAGCCCGGCGCGTTCGAGCACACCGCCGTCTTCGAGCCGGTCGACAAGCCCGACCAGCCGTACGACCCCGGCCCCGAAGCGGAGCCTGAACCCGAGGCGGCGGTCATGCGGGAATCCGCCCCCTCCCCTCGCCGGGAGGTGAGCCGCGGCCGCCGCCGTACCCCCTCGCCCCGCCCCAAGCGCTCCGCGCTCCTCACCGTCGCCGTCCCCTCCGTCTGCGCTCTGGGCGTGACCGCCGTGGCCGCCGCCTCGGTCAGCGGCGTGGGGAGCGACAAGAAGGACGAGTCCACCACTCAGGCCGCCTCCGACACCGGAGGGGCTCCAGTGAAGCCCTCCGTCGCCAACAGCAAACTGGACTCCCAGCTCGCCGGGGTCCGGGAGGGCGCCGACGACTTCCGCGACCGCACCAGCCGCGCCCAGGAGCGGATCGACCTCCAGGCGCGCCAGGCCGCCGAGAAGAAGCGGAAGGCCGCCGAGGCCGCGCGGAAGGAGGCGCTGCGCCCGAAGTTCGCACTGCCCGTAGCCCAGCACGGCCTGAGCGCCATGTTCGGCCAGGCCGGTATCAACTGGATGTCGGTGCACACCGGCATCGACTTCCCGGTGAGCTACGGGACGCCCGTGATGGCCGCCACCGACGGCACCGTAAGGACGCAGTGGAACGATGCCTACGGCAATATGGTCGTTCTGACCAGCCCAGACGGCACGGAGACCTGGTACTGCCACCTCAGCAGCGCCAAGATCCGCTCCGGGACCGTCAAGGCCGGGGAGACCATCGCGTACTCCGGGAACTCCGGTAACTCCACCGGCCCGCATCTGCACTTCGAGGTCCACCCCGGCGGGGGCGCGGCCATCGACCCGCTGCCCTGGCTGCGCGGCCACGGCCTCGACCCGACCTGACCGGGGCCTTCCAGCACTGACCGCCGTAGGCGCGCCCACCGGCGCGCTACAGCCTCGGCATCCGGCCCCCGCCGGCCCCCGCTACAGCTTCTCCACCGGTGCGTACCGCAGCAGCAGCCGCTTCGGCTTCTCGTCGCCGAAGTCGATCGTCGCCTCCGCGTTGTCCCCGCTGCCCTTGACCGCCACCACCGTGCCGAGGCCGAACGAGTCATGGGTGACCCGGTCGCCTATGGCCAGGGCGACCACCGGGCGCTCCTTGGCCCGCCGGGTGGCGAACCCGCTGCCCCCGGTGCGCGAACGCGACGTCGACAGACCGGACGACAGCCCCGACGGCGGGGTCGAGGCGATGCCGCCCATGGAGGCCGACGGGGTGGCGGGCCCGGTGCGCCGCCAGCGCACATACTGGTCCGGGATCTCCTCCAGGAAGCGGGACGGCGGGTTGTACGCGGGCTGTCCCCAGGCGCTGCGCATCGTCGAGCGGGTCAGATAGAGCCGCTCGCGGGCCCGGGTGATCCCGACGTAGGCCAGCCGCCGCTCCTCCTCCAATTCCTTGGTCTGGCCGAGGGCCCGCATATGCGGGAAGACGCCGTCCTCCATGCCGCTGAGGAAGACGACCGGGAACTCCAGGCCCTTCGCCGTGTGCAGGGTCATCAGCGTGATCACGCCGGAGCCCTCGGTGTCCTCGTCGGGGATCTGGTCGGAGTCGGCGACGAGCGCGACCTGCTCCAGGAAGTCCGCGAGGGTGCCGGGGTTCTCCTCGCCGCGGTCCTGCTCGAACTCCAGGGCCACGGCGGCGAGCTCCTGGAGGTTCTCGATCCGGGTCTCGTCCTGCGGATCGGTGGACGCCTGGAGCTCGGCCAGATAGCCGGTGCGCTCCAGCACCGCCTCCAGGACGGTGGCCGGGCCCGCCCCGGACTCCACGATGGTGTGCAGCTCCTCCATGAGCGTGTTGAACCGCTTGACGGCGTTGGCCGAGCGGGCCGCCATGCCGTACGCCTCGTCGACCCGGCGCAGCGCCTGCGGGAAGGTGATCTTCTCGCGCAGCGACAGTGCGTCGATCATGGCCTCCGCGCGCTCGCCGATGCCGCGCTTGGGCACGTTCAGGATCCGGCGCAGCGGGACGGAGTCCTCGGGGTTGGCCAGCACCCGCAGATACGCGAGGACGTCCCGGACCTCCTTGCGCTCGTAGAAGCGCACCCCGCCGACGACCTTGTACGGCAGCCCGACGCGGATGAAGACCTCTTCGAAGACACGGGACTGGGCGTTGGTGCGGTAGAAGACCGCCACGTCCCCGGCCTTGGCGTCGCCCGCGTCCGTCAGCCGGTCGATCTCGTCGGCGACGAACTGGGCCTCGTCGTGCTCGGTGTCGGCCACATAGCCGGTGATCTCGGCCCCGGCGCCGGCATCCGTCCACAGGTTCTTCGGGCGGCGGTTCTCATTGCGCTCGATGACCGCGTTGGCCGCGCTCAGGATGGTCTGGGTCGAGCGGTAGTTCTGCTCGAGGAGGATCGTCCGCGCGGTGGGGTAGTCCTCCTCGAACTGGAGGATGTTACGGATCGTGGCGCCCCGGAAGGCGTAGATCGACTGGTCGGCGTCGCCCACCACGCACAGCTCGGCGGCCGTGGTCTCCTCGGTGTCGGTGCCCACCAGCTCGCGCACGAGTGTGTACTGCGCGTGGTTGGTGTCCTGGTACTCGTCCACCAGGACATGCCGGAAGCGGCGGCGGTAGTGCTCGGCGACGTCCGGGAACGCCTGGAGCAGATTGACCGTGGTCATGATGATGTCGTCGAAGTCCAGCGCGTTGGCCTCGCGCAGCCGCGCCTGGTACATCGCATACGCCTCGGCCAGGGTCTTCTCAAAGCCGTCCGTAGCCTGTCCGGCGAAGGTCTCCTCGTCGATCAGCTCGTTCTTGAGGTTGGAGATCTTGGCGCTGAAGGACTTCGGCGGGAACCGCTTGGGGTCGAGGTCCAGATCCCGGCAGACCAGGGACATCAGCCGCTTGGAGTCGGCCGCGTCGTAGATCGAGAACGACGAGGTGAAGCCCAGCTTCTTCGACTCCCGGCGCAGGATGCGGACGCAGGCGCTGTGGAACGTGGACACCCACATGGCGTTGGCCCGCGGGCCGACGAGCTCCTCGACGCGCTCCTTCATCTCGCCCGCCGCCTTGTTGGTGAAGGTGATGGCGAGGATCTGGCCGGGGTGGGTGCCACGGGCGCCGAGCAGATAGGCGATGCGGTGGGTGAGCACCCGGGTCTTGCCGGAGCCGGCGCCCGCGACGATCAGCAGCGGCGAACCGGTGTGCTCCACGGCCGCCCTCTGCTGCTCGTTCAACCCCTCGAGCAGGGCGGACGGGTCCACGACGGGCCGGGCCGCGCCGTCCCGGTAGTGGGCCTCCCGGGGCACGGGCGCGTCGAAATCGCCGCTGAAGAGGTGATGCGGCACGTCCTCGGCGCCACCGTGGCCAGGGGGCGCCGAATCCTCGGGCGGCGGTGGCCGCTCCTCGTCCGAAGGAGGCCCGAGGTCCGCCAGGAAGCTGTCGTCAAAGAGGCTGCTCATCGCTCCCCGAGTCTAGGCCGCCCCACTGACAGCCGACGTCCGAACATCACGAAACGGTTTCGACCAAAACGGCCACCAGTCTTCACAGGAGCCCCACGCGTTGGCTACCGTCCTGCGTCAGGCGGCCCGGAAGATCCGTCGGCGAACCACGTCGGCACGGGCGGCCTCCGCCGAGTCCGGTACGCCGTGAGGCGCCCGGAGCCGGGGACCCGCCCTCCTAGCCCCCCTTCGGGGAGGAGGGGCCCTCGCAACACCGGGGTGAATCGGCCCGACCGGTCTGGCACGCGAGTGCCGCCCGGACACGGCCGTAGGGCAACCTTCCGAACCGCCCGAACCCGACAGCTAACCCGGTAGGCGGTCCACGGAAGGAGTCGCCTCCCTTGGCGTCGCACCGCAAGCCGCGGAGCCGAATACCCGCCCCGCTCACCGGTCACAGCCGCCGTACGGCCGTCGGGTTCACCACGGCCGCCCTCGCATCCGTCACCCTCCTCTCCCAGTCGGCCAACGCCGCGCCCACCGACCCCAAGCCGGCCGCCCAGTCGATCGAGCAGGTGAAGGAGAAGGTCGACACCCTCTACCACCAGGCGGAGACCGCCACCCAGCGCTACAACGCCGCCAAGGAGCGCACCGACCAGCAACGGGCCAAGGTCGACAAGCTGCTGGACTCCGTCGCCCAGCGCACCGAGAAGCTCAACGAGGCGCGGCGCATGCTCGGCACCTACGCCGCCGCCCAGTACCGCGACGGCGGAATGGCCCGCTCCGCCGCGACCCTGCTGTTCTCCAACGATCCGCAGGACGTCTTCGACCAGTCGCATCTGATGGACCGGATGACCGGCCGGCAGAAGCAGGCCGTCGACGACTTCCAGAAGCAGCGGGTGAAGGCCGCCAAGGAGCGCGGTAAGGCCAGCGAGAGCCTCGCCTCGCTGACCGCGTCCCAGAAGCAGCTGAAGGTCCAGAAGAAGACCGTCCAGGACAAGCTGACTGAGGCGCGGCGGCTGCTGGCGAATCTGACCGCCAAGGAGAAGGCGCGGCTGGCGGCGATCGAGAAGAAGAAGGCGGAAGAGGCCCGCCGTAAGGCCGCCGAGCTGGCCGAGAAGCAGCGGCAGGAGGCGGCCGCGCGCAAGAAGCAGCAGGAGCAGAACGCGGGTGGCTCCGGTTCGACGGCGCCCTCCACGCCCTCGGCCCCGGCCAACAGCTCCAAGGCGGCCCAGGCCATCGCCTTCGCCAAGGCGCAGCTCGGCAAGCCGTACGTCTGGGGCGCGACCGGGCCCAGCTCCTTCGACTGCTCGGGGCTGACGCAGGCGGCCTGGAAGTCCGCCGGGATCTCGCTGCCGCGCACCACCTGGGACCAGGTGAAGGCCGGTACGCGGGTCTCGACGTCCCAACTCCAGCCGGGCGATCTCGTCTTCTTCTACGACGACATCAGCCATGTCGGCCTCTACATCGGCGACGGGATGATGATCCACGCCCCGAAGCCGGGCGATGTGGTGAAGAAGGCACCGATCACGGAGATGCCGATCTACGGGAGCGTGCGGCCCTCGTAGGCCCCTGAACCTGACGATGCCGCCGCCCGGGGCCGGACCCCGGGCAGCGGCATCGTCATCGGCTCAGCAGCGCCGTCAGTGGCTCAGCGGCGCCGTCAGTGGCTCACGTGCCGGGCTTGCGCCCGTAGACGTACACGTCGTCGCCGTTCTTCAGCAGGCTCCAGTACTTCTTGGCCTCGCCCTTACGCATGTTGACGCAGCCGTGGGAGCCGGGCGGGGACCATACGCTGCCGTCGATCGAGTGAAACGCCTGGCCGCCGTCGAAGAACTGGCTGTAGGGCATGGCGACCTTGTAGAGCGTCGACCAGTGGTTGATGTTCCGCCAGTAGATCCTCTTCAGCCCGGTGCGGGTCTCGAAGCCGTCCCGCCCGGACCGCACCGGCACCGGTCCGTAGACCAGCCGGGAGCCGTCCTGTACCCAGCTCAGCTGGCGGGTGAGGTCCACGCAGGCGATACGGCCCTTGTTGACCGGGCACTTCTTCGCCGCGTTCGGATTGTGCCCGGCGGCCTTCTGGGCGCTGATGAGGCTCATCACGCCCGAGGTGATCGGGCCCGCGTAGCCGATCGTCGGGCTGATGCCGTGGTCGATCTGGAACTTCTGGATCGCGAGACAGTCCGCCCGCGACTGCCGCCCGTCCACGGGACGGCCCAGGAACCGCTCGGCCTGCTGCTGGTACGGCCCGGCGGTGGTCGTGCACGACGACGCGGCCATGCTCACCGGTGTCACCGTGCCGGCCGACCGGCCCAGCGGCCGTGCCTGAGCCTGCGCCGGACCGGCGACGGCCACCGCGAGCGGCACCGCCATCCCCGCCAGCCCCAGCGCGACACCCACGCGCCGCCTATGACTTCCGACTGCCCCCACTACCCCCATTGGCCACTCCTCTCGACTGCCTCGCTCTTTACTAAGACAGCTCGCGAGTGCAAACGGTTGCCTCTGGATCGTGTCGCGTTGTCTTGGGATTACCCCCAGAACATTCGTTCGTCAGGTCCACAGCACGGCGATGAAGATGTTTGCCGTTGTCAAGGCGCCCACCGCGCCGAAGGCGGCCGACTCTACCTTCTCCTCGTCGCGCTTCACATAGACCAGGCCGAGAATTACGACCAATAGCGCCAGCTTTACACCGATTTTGACGGTGTTGACGCTGTTGTCGTCCGCCTGGTTGAGCCCGACCAGCGCCACGCCGGTCACCAGCATGGTCAGCGCGCCGTGCAGCATCGCCGGGATCATCCGGGCCTCGCCCGCGCGCGCGGCTTTGAGCTGCGAGAAGAAGCCGCCGAGCAGCGCGCCGATGCCGACGATGTGGAGGCCGACGAACACGTGAATGAGTACGTCCATGGCTCCGGAGACTAGCCGCGCGCATATCATCGCCCGGCACTCGGGTGGAGCCCTATCGCCGCTTCGATCACGGCCGCCCCACACTCCCGACCACCCCACTCGCCAGGCGATCAGCAGCCGTCACGGGACCGACGAAATCCGTGCACTCCCGTTCAATCCCCCGCACGGCACCCGCTTTCCGGCCTAGCTTCCTTCTCCAGGTGGCAGTCCGCTTCCCGTCAACCGAGGGTCCCCGCCTCATGGCGGACTGCCACCTGCCCGTCCGCTCCCCACAAGGGTCCAGGATCTACCGAATGTCCTGGATTGCCCAAACTGGATTGCCCAAGAAAGACCAGGTGAACCGCCGCAGTGGCGTCGCACAGGAAGCCCAAGCAGCGCTCGCTCACCAGCGGCACCGCCCGCGCGGCCGCGCTCCTCGCCCTCGCCGGCGCCGCGTCCGCCACCCTCCTCGACGGCACCGGGCACGCCGAGAACCGCCTCACCCCCGCTCAAGTGAAGGCGAAGGTCGACGAGTACCAGCGGGAGGCCGAGGAGGCCACCGAGCAGTACAACGGCGCGAGGGAGAAGGCCGACAAGGCCCGCCGGACGCTGGAGGCGCTGCGCGACCAGGCCGCCCGCCGCACCACCCGGCTCAACACCGCACGCAACGCCCTCGGGGCCTTCGCCACCGCCCAGTACCGCTCGGGGACGATCGCCCCGGCCCTCCAGCTCGCCCTGTCCTCCTCCCCCGACCAGTACCTGCAGCGCGCCTCGCTCGCCGAGCGCGCGGGGAGCCGCCAGGCCGCCCTGATCGCCACGATCGGCCGTCAGGAGCGGAAATTACGCCAGGTCCGCGGCGAGGCGGCCGACCGCCTCGCCGCTCTGCGCGCCTCCCGGGCGGCGGCCGCCCACCACAAGCGGACCGTCCAGGAGAAGCTCGCCGCCGCCGATCGCCTGCTCGACCGGCTGACCCTCGAGCAGCGGCAGCGCCTGCTGGCGGCGCGGGACGGCGACAAGGCCGCCGGCTCCCTCGCCCCCGCCGCGGGCCGCGCCGCCCGCGCCGTCTCCTACGCGTACGCGGCCCTCGGCAAGCCGTACGTCTGGGGTGCCACCGGTCCCCACGGCTACGACTGCTCGGGGCTCACCCAGGCCGCCTGGCGCGCCGCCGGGGTCGCCCTGCCCCGCACCACGTACACCCAGATCAACGCCGGACAGCGCGTCACCCGCGACCAACTGGCCCCCGGCGACCTGGTCTTCTTCTACTCCGGCATCAGCCATGTCGGCCTCTACATCGGCGGCGGCCGCATGATCCACGCCCCGCACCCCGGGGCCCCGGTCCGGTTGGCCTCCGTGGCGGACATGCCCTTCGCGGGGGCGGCCCGCCCGGCGTAGCGGTCCCGAGCCCACAAGGCAGACTGGCCGCATGCCACGCGAAGCCGAAATCGGGCCCGGACCCTCCGTCGTGCTGTCGGGGTACGGCCCGGTGGGCCGGGCCTACGCCGAGCGGCTGATCGGCGGCGCGCTGCCGCTGCGGCTCGCCGCCGTGCGCACCAGCGCGGCCGAGGGGCTGCCGCCGGAGCCGCGCACCGGCTGGGGCCCGCTGCCGCCGCTCGCCGAGACCCTGGAGCGTACCGGGGCGGCGGTGCTCGCCCAGGCCGTGCCGTCATCCCCGGCGGTGCGCGAACAGGCCGCCGCGGACGCGCTGTCGGCCCTGCGGCGAGGGGTCCATGTGGTGACCGCCACCAAGAGCCATCTGCTCAGCCACTGGGGCGAGCTGGGCCGCGCGGCGGCCGAGGGCGGCAGCCGTATCCGGATCTCGGGCGCCACCGGAGCCGCCCTCCCCACCGCCGACCTCGCGCGGATCGGCGTACGGGGCCTCGGCTGCCGTACGCTGCGCGCCTGCCCGAACGGCACCGCCACCTTCGTCCTCGACCGGCTGGCGGACGGCGGTGTGCTGCCCGACGCGGTCGCGGAGGCCCAGCGACGCGGTATCGCCGAGGCCGACCCGACGGCCGACCTCTCCGGCGCCGACGCGGCCGTGAAAGTGCGGCTGTTGGCGGCGCTGCTGTGGGGGTGGGACGCGACGGCCGTAAGGGCGGAGGCGGGCCCGGGGATCGACGCCGGGATGGCGGAGGCGGCCCGTACGGCTGCCGCGCGGGGCCGCCGTCTGCGGTCGGTCGCGACCGCGACCGCCGATGAACCGCTCGTCGTCCGCGTCGCGTTGGAGGAGACGGAACCGGGCGACCCCCTGCACGCCCTCCGGGGCCCCGAGAAGGCCGCCGTCTACGGCTGCCCCGACGCGGGCGACATCACGGTGAGCGGCGGCCGCTCCAGCCCACTGGGCGCGGCGCTCGCCATGGTGAAGGACACGCTGGATGTGGCGGGGCCGGTGGGTTACGGGTTCGCCTGAGCGGCGATCTGTCGGCGGGGCGCGGGGGATGACGGCGCTCTGTCGGCGGGGCGTCGGTGGCGACCGTAAGGCTGACACGTGTTCAGCGTGAGCCCCATTGGGGCCCCGCCCCCGCCCTTACGAACGCGAGGAGCCCCCGTATGCCTTCCGCGGCCCCGACCGAATCCTCGACCGAGCGGTGGGATGTCCACAGACTTCCGCGGGCCGACGGAAAGACCTTTCTCGTGACCGGGGGCAACGCGGGGATCGGGTACTTCGTCGCCGAACAGCTCGCCGATACGGGAGCCACCGTCGTCCTCGGCAGCCGGGACCCGGGCAGGGCGGACGCCGCCGTGGCCTCGATCCGCTCCCGGATCCCCGGCGCCCGGGTACGGCATATCCGGCTGGACCTCGCCGATCTCTCCTCGCTCGAAGCCTCCGCGGAAGCGCTGGGGCCGGACCGTCTGGACGCGGTCGTCCACAACGCCGGGGTGAAGTTCGACCAGCCGCCGCGCCATGAGACCGGGGACGGCCATGAGGCGATGTTCGGCATCAACCACCTGGGGCACTTCGCGCTGACCCACTGGCTGGCGCCACTGCTCGCGGCCGCCCCCGAGGGCCGCGTCATCACCACGGGCAGCTTCGCGGCCATGTCCGAACGGCTGGACCTGGACGACCTGGAGAGCACCCGCGGCTACGAGCCCGAGCGCACCTATGGGCGCTCGAAACTGGCCCAGATGCTCTTC
>NZ_JAAAYH010000217.1:0-15223 GCF_018035285.1 Streptomyces sp. MK37H
GTCGCTGCGCTCCCGCTGGCCCTCGCGATGCGAGGGCGGTCCCCTCCGCTGCGCTCCAGGGACTGGTGAGGCCGCGCGATGCGCGCCCGGCTGGCCGCGCATCGCGCGGCCGTGACTGGCGGGATGTCAGGTGCGGCTAGTAGAAGCCTCCAGTAAGGGAGTTGGGGAGTGCTTCGCGCTCCCGGGCGGATCCGCTGCACTCCCCGCCTGACGGTCCTTCCGGCTGCGCCTCCAGAAGCGTTGAGGCCCGCTAGCGCGGGCCGGGCTGGCTACGAGGGGTGGGGGTCGCTCGTTCGTGTGGCTTCCAGCGTAGTGGGTGCATCAGATTAATACAGCATGTACCGTTGGCGAAAACTCGAGACACCCCCCAACCACCCAGAAACCTCCCCAGAATTACGAGAGGAACGACCGCAGATGACCGGTCACCACGAATCTACCGGACCAGACCCCGCGCTGAGCAGCGATTCCGTGGGCCGGGTGACGCTCTATCAGACAGTGGAACGCCCGGTTGAAGGGGTTCGCACTCCTGGAGGCGCAGGGCGTGCCGCGAGCGAGGCTGACGAGTGGCCGCGCTGGAGGCCGGGCGGTCGCCGGGGCGCAGTGCGAGGTGGTGGAGCTGGCTGGCATGGCGCCGGCCTCTCGGGGCGCGGTGTTCGCGAACGGCTGGGATGACGGCGTGACGGCCGTGAGCGAGGCCCTGGTGGGCATCGCGGACCGGGACTGGTATCGGCGCGGCGGCCGGTCGGCCGGAGCGGCTGAACTGGCCGTATGCATCGCGGACGTGAGGCAGCGTGAGCGGACCGATTTGGTGCGCCTGGAGGCGTACGTCCGGGAGACGGTTCTTCCGCGCACGCACCCGTACACCACGGAGCGGACCCGGGTGCTGGAGGCGCTGGGTGAGGCCGGCGGTCTGTGCACGGCGCGGACGGTGAACAGTGGCGGGGACTACGTCGTGTGCACGCTCGATGCCGGGCACTACGACCCGGACGACAAGCCGCCCTTCAAGGACGGGGAGCCCGGCGGCTGGCACAAGGCGGGTGCGTCGATCTGGAACGACTTGGGTGCGGGCTTGCATTCCGCACGCGGCCATCTGAAAGACCACGGGAATTCAGGCTTAGGGGAGACAAGGAAATGTCAGCGATTCGACTCAAGGAACACCAGGTAGACCAGCGGTCGGCGTTTCGTAGGTGGGTGGGTTTTCCTGCAAGGTCATCTGTGCCCCCGCAGGGTGCCCGGGGCACGATCGTGTCAGCGACCGGCTCGGGCAAGACGATCACGGCTGCCGCGTGCGCGCTGGAATGCTTCCGGGACGGCCGGATCCTCGTGACCGTGCCGACCCTGGACCTGCTCGTCCAGACCGCCCAGACGTGGCGCCTGGTGGGCCACCGAGCCCCGATGGTCGCGGTGTGCTCGCTGGAGAACGACCCGGTCCTCAACGAGTTGGGCGTGCGCACCACCACCAACCCGATCCGGCTCGCCCTGTGGGCGGGGTCCGGACCGGTTGTCGTGTTCGCCACGTACGCCTCTCTGGTGGACCGCGAGGACATCGACGCACCCGAGGGCCAGCGGAAGGTTCGCGGGCCCCTGGAGGCCGCTCTGGCGGGCGGGGAGCGCCTCTACGGCCAGCGGATGGCAGGCTTCGACCTCGCCATCATCGACGAGGCCCACGGCACCGCAGGTGATCTTGGCAGGCCGTGGGCGGCGATCCACGACAACCAGCGGATCCCCGCCGACTTCCGGCTCTACCTCACCGCGACCCCGCGCATCCTCGCCGCGCCCCGGCCGCAGAAGGGCGCGGACGGCCAGGAGCTGGAGATCGCATCGATGGGCCAGGACTCCGAGACCTACGGGCCCTGGCTTGCCGAGCTCGGGCTCTCGGAGGCGATCGAGCGGGGCATCCTCGCCGGGTTCGAGATCGACGTGCTGGAGATCCGCGACCCCTCGCCCGTCCTGGGCGAGTCGGAAGAGGCGCAGCGGGGCCGGCGCCTCGCGCTCTTGCAGACCGCGCTCCTGGAGCACGCAGCCAGGTGGAACCTGTGCACGGTCATGACCTTCCACCAGAAGGTGGAGGAAGCAGCGGCGTTCGCGGAGAAGCTGCCGGAGACGGCCGCGGAGCTGTACGTCAACGACGCCTCCGATGACGACCTGGCGCAGGCGGAGGAGCTGCCGAAGTCGTCCATCGACGCGGAGTTCTACGACCTAGAGGCCGGCCGTCATGTTCCGCCGGACCGGGTCTGGTCGGCGTGGCTGTGCGGCGACCACCTCGTCAGTGAGCGGCGTGAGGTTCTGCGGCAGTTCGCAGGCGGCATCGACGCCAACAACCGGCGCGTGCACAGGGCGTTCCTGGCGAGCGTTCGCGTCCTCGGGGAGGGCGTGGACATCACCGGCGAACGGGGCGTGGAGGCCGTGTGCTTCGCGGACACCCGCGGCTCGCAGGTGGAGATCGTGCAGAACATCGGCCGGGCGCTGAGGCTCAACAAGGACGGCTCCACGAAGGTCGCGCGGATCATCGTGCCGGTGTTCCTGGAGCCCGGCGAGGACCCGACCGACATGGTCGCCTCCGCCTCGTTCCGCCCCCTCGTAGCCGTTTTGCAGGGCCTGCGCTCGCATGATGAACGACTCGTCGAGCAGCTCGCCTCCCGCGCACTGTCCCGAGGCAAGCGCGAGCGCAAGGTGCACGTTCAGCGCGATGAAGAGGGGCGGATCGTCGGGGCCGGCGGCGAGGTGGGCGAGGACCAGGAGCAGGACGACACGCAGGCCGCCGCCGATTCGGCCCTGCTCCACTTCTCCTCTCCCCGGGACCCGGGCACGATCGCCGCGTTCCTGCGCACCCGGGTCTACCGGCCGGAGTCCCTGGTGTGGCTGGAGGGCTACCAGGCCCTCATCCGCTGGCGGAAGGAGAACGAGATCACCGGCCTCTACGCCGTTCCCTACGACACCGAGGTCGAAGTCGGCATGACACAGTCGTTTCCGCTTGGAGGTTGGGTGCACCAGCAGCGGAAAGCACTGCGGGCCGGGGAGCTAGAGCCACGGCGCAAGGAGCTGCTGGACGCGCCCGAGGCCGGGATGGTGTGGGAGCCCGGCGAAGAGGCGTGGGAGGCGAAGCTCGCCGCACTGCGGTCTTACCGGCAAGCCACGGGGCACCTCGCTCCGCGCCAGGATGCGGTCTGGGACGATCCCGCCGACGGGAAGCCCGTACCGATCGGACAGCACATGGCCAACCTCCGCCGCAAAGGCGGCCTCGGCAAAGACCCGCAGCGGGCCGCGGAGCGCGCGCAGCAGCTGGCCGCGATCGACCCGGACTGGAACTGCCCATGGCCACTCGACTGGCAACGCCACTACCGCATCCTCGCCGACCTCGCCGCCGACGAACCCCACGGCGCCCTGCCCGAAATCCAGCCCGGCGTGACCTTCGAGGGCGACGACCTCGGGCGGTGGCTCCAGCGTCAGGCGAATTTCTGGGTGGAGCTGCGGGAAGAGCAGCAGGAGCGGCTGTCCAGGCTGGGTGTGAAGCCCGCTGAACGTCCCACCCCAGTCCCGGCCACCAAGAACGGCAAGACCTCAGGGAAGGCGTCAGCGGCCTTCCAACGCGGCGTGACGGCCCTCGCCCAGTGGATCGAGCGGGAAGGCGCGGGCAGGCCGGTTCCACGCGCGCACAGCGAAGAAATTGTCGTCGACGACGAGGCAGAACCGGTGGCCGTGAAGCTGGGCGTGTGGATCTCCAACACCAAGGCCCGCCGCGACAAACTCACCCAGGAGCAGCGCGCTGCCCTCGCGGAGCTGGGAGTCGAGTGGGCATAACCGCCTGTGCTTGCGGACGCCCAGGCCGCTCACGTTTGGGCCGTAACCGGGTGGGGTCCGCAGGTGGTTACGGGGAAGAGGGCTGGCGGACGGGGGCGGAATGAGCGGCCAGAGTCGGGAGCCAGCAGCGACTGGGACGATTGTGCCGCCGAGCGGTGTGCTGCGCGTGGGGCCGCTGCAGGGGGAAAAGACGCAGTCGTTCCTGATCCGGCTGGCGGCGTGCTACGGCATGGCGTTCAGGGACCTGCTGACGGCGATCCTTGATGTGGGCGGACTGCCGAACGTGATGGGCGGGGCGCGGCCGGACAGTGAGATCTATCTGAACCAGGAAGCACGGGACCGGGTAGCGCAACTGTGCCGCGTCCCGCAGGACCACCTGCTGCAGGCGTTGCCCGCCTGGGCGCAGGAGGAGCCTCGTCGGCGTTTCGCCAAAGGGCCGGCAGCGCAGTTTCACCACACCGCGGAGAAGGTGCGGCGCTGGGGACCAGCCTGCCCTGCGTGCACGGCGCGGCGTACCGGGAGGAGGGAGGCTGCTCGCCTGTATCTGGGACCTGAGCAGCGGGTGTGCCTGCCTCATCACCGGTGGCTTATGCAGATCCCGGCCACGGTCGGCCGAGTAGTGAGCCTGGCCGGGAGCGGGCAGGTGCTGGAAGCCCGGCACCATCACGTGAGGCTGCTGTGCCGTTCCGCGCGGGCAGCGGATGCTTTTGAGGTGGCGCAGGCAGTGACCGCGTCGTGGTGGTGGCAGACATGGCCGCGGGAGCATGTGTGGCCGGCGCGGCTACGGAGCCTGGACAGTGACGGCTTGGACCAGGACGCGTGGCAGGTCGTGGCGCGGGAGCTGGTGACCTATCCGGAGACCGTTGCCCTGGCCGCGCTGCTGGCCGGTGACGACTTCCGGCGCCGTGTGGTGGCCGAGGCACAGGGCCATGTTCCCTTTCGCCTGGCTGATCTACCGACGCTCTTGAGGGCTGTTGCGGACTGTGTACGGCGGCCCTGGTACGTGGAACAGCTGGCGCAGGAGACGTCGGGCCCTCTCTTCGCGTGGGCGTATCAGTGCGTGCGGGCGCAGGGCGGGACAAACGCTGAGGGCCAGGAGATGTGGATGGTGGCTCCGGCTCACCGTCAGCGCCCTCTGGCGGACGAACTCGCGGTACGGGCGCGCGTGGGGACCGGCGGCCAGTGTGCGGAGGGCAAGCGGCGGCGCGGACACAGTCGGCAGGCAGACGAAGCCTTCGCAGCCGGCCTGGCGCATGCCAGCCGCTACGTGCGCGAACACGGCAATCTCGCGGTCCCGAAGGACACCGTGGTCGATTCCTATCGGCTTGGGGAATGGCTGGGCAACCTCCAGACCAGGGCCTGGGCAATGGCGCCGGACCGTGCGCAGGCACTGGCCGCCTTGGACCCGTGGTGGAATGTCCCCTGGTCGGTGCAGTGGCAGCGCTCGTACTACCGGGCGCGCGATCACGCCGCGGTTGCCGGTCCGCCCGATGCAGCCGCGGGATTTCCCGGCACGCACATACTCAACGGCGAGTGGCTGTATCTGCAGTGCACCCACTACAGCACTCTCCACCCTGAACAGCAGCGTCTGCTGGCCGACATCGGCATCACGGCCGAGGCGGCCCGCGCCGCTCTGCCGCGGCGGGTCCCCATCCAGGCCAGCTTCGAGACGGGGCTGATGCACGCCAGGTCCTATGCCGCCGAGTACGGTCACTTGGCCGCCGCGGACAAGGACACGATGCACCAGGGATATCGGCTGGGATCGTGGCTCGCACGCCAGCGCCACAGGGAGCGCCAGAGCCCGGAGCCCACGGAGCGCTCCCGCGCACTCGACGCCATCGATCCCTGGTGGAACCCACCCTGGAGGCCAGCCTGGCAGCGCACCTACGTGCAGGTTCAGCAGCTGGTGGAGAGCAGGGGCGGGCTCGATGCGGGGAACGGATTTCCCGGAGTCGAAGCGGAACTCGCCCTGTGGCTGTCGCGACAATGCGCAGCCTATCGGCGTCTGGACCCCGGCCAGCAGCGCCTGCTGGCCGACATCGGCATCACGGCCGAGCAAGCCGCGAACGTGCGGGGCGGGACCAGGGCGTCCCAGGCTGTGAACGAGCAGGCTGCTGCTGCCGGTCTGTGGGCGTTGGACGGCATGGCCAGCGCTCGTTCCTTCGCCACGGCACACGGGCACCTGGCAGTGCCCTCGGAGTACGTGCACGACGGATTTGCCCTGGGCCGCTGGCTGGTGGAGCAGCGCCGCCAGGACCGCCGACACGCTCAGGCCACCGGAGGCGCGTGGCCGCGTGGCGGGCTGCTGGCCGAACTCGATCCCTGATGGAACCCGCCGTGGCCTTATCCCTGGCAGCGGTGCTACCAACAGGCCCGTAAGCGATGGCAGAAAGGACGGCTGAAGGTGCCCGGCCCGCATCACGGCGGGGACGAGGACGAGGTGACAGTGTGGCTGCGCCGTCAGTGCGCCCGGCACGACGTACTGCAACCCGAGCAGCAGAACCTCCTCGCGGACATCGGCATCACCTCTGCCGTCGCCCGCGCAGTGACCGACGCCGGCCAAAACCCCGCCTGCGTAGACACAGGGCTCGCCCACGCACGGAGCTATGCCGCCGAACACGGGCACCTGGCCATGGCCGAACCGACCCGCCACCACGGCTTCGCTCTGGGGCGCTGGCTCCTACGCCAACGACACCGCGTCGCTGACGGGCGCACCGACCCCGCCCGGATCGCCGCGCTGAACGCCCTCGACCCACACTGGAACCCACCCTGGCCCCTGGCCTGGCAGCGCGCCTACCACCGGGCACGCACCGCCACGACCAGCGGAAACCTGACCGCGACCCAAGGCCGCTGGATCACCACCCAGACACAGCTGTGGGACAGCCTCCACCCCACCCAGCAAGAACTCCTGGCCGGCCTCGGCGCCGCGCCCGCCACCGAACCCGTGCCGACTCCCACGACGACACGCCGCTACCCACCGGGCGAAGGCCTCCCCCACGCCCGCTCCTACGCCGCCGGACACGGGCACCTCGCCGTGCCCAAACACACCCGCCACCACGGCTTCGCTCTGGGGCGCTGGCTCATCCAGCAGCGACGCAAAACCCGCGCAGGCCTCCTGTCCGCCCGCACCCTGCAAGAACTCACCCTCCTCGACCCCTGGTGGAACCCGCCCTGGCCCTTCGCCTGGCAACGCAAATACCACCAACACCGCACCCTCCACGCCACCAGCCAGCCCCTCCCGCCCGAACTCCAGCGCTGGGCCCGCAAACAAACCACCCTCTATCCCCAACTCCACCCCCACCAACAGGCGTTACTGACAGCCATCGGCATACGCGCGCCGTCCCCGTTCGGGTAGGCGCCCGGCTCTGGGAGGAGCACAACCCCTCCCATCGGAAGGTCCGTGCTCGCGTCGTGCACGCCTTCGCCCGCATGAAGAGCTGGAAGATCCTGCGCGACTGCCGCCTGAAAGGCGACGGCGTCCACCACGCCATGCTCGACATTGCCCGCCTGCACAACCTCGTCCTCGCCGGGTGACGGGGAAACGAGCAGGCCATCCAGCACGTCGCGGACGAAAATGCGTCGTTCACCCCGTGCCCCAGTGTCGAGCGGCTACTCGTCGTCCTGCACACCTCACCAGCCTCGACCCGTGGTGGAACCCACCCTGGCCCTACACCTGGCACCGCACCTGGCAGCAATAGCGCGCCACGATCAGCGGGAACGAGGCCCTCCCGGACACACTCCAACGCTGGGCCGCCCAGCAAGGCACCCGCTGGCACACCCTCCACCCCCACCAACAACACCTCCTCACCCACACCGGCATCCACCCGTAGAGCGCAGCCCCTACGCCCGACGCTTCCAGTACCAAGCCAGTCCGCTCGGATCGTTTTGAGACATCGCCCGATGCTTCCCGTTCCTGCGTCACGCCCGCCTCAACGGCGCCGGCCAACGTGACCTGCTTGTCGCACCACAGCGCCGTCACGCCGGATTGCGGAACACGGACTCTACGAGAGGGTCTATATCGGTGTAGCCCAGCCTCTTGGTTTCGCCTACCAGCCGGTTGACCTCCATAAGTGTGAGTTCCCACTCCCCCCGCTCGAACAGTGAAAGGTCAACGGAGTTCATTCCGTAGTGCTTCTCCAATCGCCGGAACATGGTCCGCTTCTCTCTGTTGGAGAGACTCACGGAAAGCCATTCCCTAAGATGTTTCGATCTCACCTGCAGGGAGAACTTCCTGAGTCGCACAATCTCTGCACTCACTGGCAGCGCCCCAGAGCGCCAGGTCCGGGAGCTTGCACTGTGTCGACCATTCACGGCCATGGCCATCAAGCGACTACGAGCTGCATCGTTTTGATGCTCAGGGCTGGCCACAGAAAGGAGGTCGAACCAGCTGATCAGTTCCGTGGGTGAGGTTACACCGCAGGCTTCCAAGTAGTTGCGCAGGAAGTATGGAGACACCGGCCGTGCTCCTGACAGCACCGCTGCCACGCTCGAATGTGAGTAGGGCATCAGGTGGGCAAGCTGCCGTAGTGACAGCGAGCGGTAAGCGCGAAGGGACTGCAGGGCGAGCCTCAGGTCCAGATACGTCTCGGCGCGGTGTGAAGGGAGGATGATCCCTGTTCTGTCCCAACGTTCCCACGTGCGGGGCCAAGAAGCCCTCCGCCGCTCCTCAGGGCCCAGATGCAGCGACTCCGCAGAGTCTTCACTGACGAATTCTCTGGGCCGGATCTCCCGGCGAACCTCTTCCCAGTCCTTGCGCCACCGCCTGGTATCGCCGGAGCACGCCTCCACGTAGGCCTTCGTCACTCGCCACGATGGCAGCTCATATCCCCCTGCGGCTTTGGACAACGACGCCGCAGAGACGCCGCACCTCTTAGCCATCTGCGCGAGGGTAGGGCTGCCTGCCCGCTCGCGGAGCACGCGGAGCGCGGCGGCGAATTCGAGGACCCGTGGATTTCCCTGTCCAATAGGTAGCTGGTTGATGCGACGTCCCACGTCTTCTCCAGAGGACCTTGAACTGCCCGCGGGGGCAGCCTCAGCCGCTGACCCCCGCGGAGGACATCAGGCGAGTTCCTGGCGAAGCTTCCCTGCGATCAGGCCTCCGCCGGCCACTGCCGCGACAGCGGCCGGCGGAGCGCATCCGACCACCACGAGCACGATGACCGCGAGAAGAATCACGATCACCAGCCATACCGTCGCGGCAGTGATCTCTCGGCTCTGCAGAATCGTCAGCGGACCGATCGGAATCGGAAGGCTGCTGGACCTCACGACATACGTCATGGCGCGGGCACCTCAGTCTCTTAGTGGAAGCGTGAATTCCGCTTCGTTGACCCGGACTAGTTCGATGCCAGGCCCTGGTTGGCGCCAAGGCTGATCTGGCGCCCTCATGCTGGCCGACCCGCGAGGGCGATGTCCATTCCGATGTAAACGGATTCTGAACAATTCGGGGCTCTTTTTCAGAAACCTGTCCACAGCACATAGAGAGTCTGTACTTAAAAACCGCGTCCTTCGGGCGCGTTCGTGCAAGCCAAGGCGCCATTCTTCAGAAGATGTACCGCCAACGCGGTCAGGGGCAGCACCTTCGGTGCAGCATCGCCCGATGATGGATGACATGCTGGGCACGAGCCCGCGAGGGCTGTGGCCTTGGTCGCCGGGCACCTCAGTCTCTGACCCGGACTGTGCACCGCGCGATACGAGGTGAGCGTGCTGTTGGCGCAGGACGCTCAAGCAATGGGGTTCGCCGTGATCTGACCGGCGAACCCCATTGCTTTTACTTGGAGCACGGCGGAGTCTCCGCACGGCACGCCCGCTCCGGAGTGCTTCAAGATGGGCTCCAGTGTCGTCACGGTGGCAGTCAGCTTCTTGGAGGAGCTTCGGTGCCGTTGCCTACCCTCACCGGGTTCTGTCAGCGCCCACAGCGCTGTCGGCGGCCTCGCGCAAGTCCTATACGTCGTCGAAGCTGGGCTGGCTCCATGGCTGGTCGGGGGGTGGACCTTGGGCACCGAGAAACTGGGTGATCTTCTCGGCTTCATCATTTGAGAGATCGGAGAGCAGGCGCGTCGTTGTACCGAGGAGGGCGTCCAGCGGTACCTGGGTACGTGCGCCGCGGGCCCTGGCGATTCCGGTGCTGAACAGGCACTGGAGAGTCTCGCCGGAGGGGATGCGGGCATCGGCCTCGATGACTCCCTCGGCCTGTCCCAGCGCGTCACTGATGCCGTCGAGTTGGGCGTCGTGGGAGATGTCGTCGCCGGGGCCGCCGTATCCGACTTGGCGGTCCGTCACGATCATGCGAAGAGAGGTCAACGGGATGCCGAAGCGGTCGGCCCTGTTCCTCACCTCGTCGAGGCGGGGCAGATCGTGCTCCTGCCCCTGCGGGAGCTGGCGCCGGGACTGGGCAACCAGCGCATGGAAACGCGGGGTCTGCAGGATCAGCTGGCCGGCCTTCACCGCCCAGCGCCACGGGCTGATGTCCGCGTCTGCGGCGCCGGGCACGATCATGCAGACGCGGCTGGTCCAGAGCCGGATCGCCTCACGCATCAGGTGCTGAAGATTGCCTGCGCCGGCGGCCGGGGTGCGCAGCAGGATAGGGAGGCTGATCATGCGGACGACCCGGTTCCAGAACGCGGCGTCGGCGATGTCTTCGGATTCCAGCAGGTACATCAGGGCCGTCTCGTCGAGATGGCCGACACCTCGCTGTGGCGCGGGAAAGCTGGCGAGCGTGGATCCGCCGCCCTGCCAGAGCGCGGCGAGGAAGGCTGACATCCGGTCGGCGACGTCGGTGGTCATCCGCGCGGTGAGAGCGTCGACGGCGTCGCGGGTAGGAACGCGCTCTCCCGCGCGAGCGGCCTCCGCCCCCTGAACGACCGTATTCAGGAACTCCTCGGTCGCCGCTTTGTCGAGGGTGCCGCGGCCGCCTTCGAGAACGGAGCGGGACACCAGATGGGGGATGCCAGGAGAGTCGTCGGCCGGCTGGAGTGCGCCGAGCGCGGAAGCGTCGAGGAGCAGCGCGGTGCTGCCGCCGGAAAACGGGGGAAGATCCCCTTGTTGCCGGGCAGTGGGCAGTTGACCGAGAGCAAGAAGCACCGGCCGGTCGTCACGGGGAAGGCGATGGAGGTCGTCCTCGAGTTCGCGCTGGTCCGATGTGGTGCGCAGATAGATGAACCGGCGCGGTGTGCGGGGTCTGCCGGGCCATTCGAGGACCATGTCGGGGACATGGGTGTGGTTGAAGAACTCGGTCTTGGTGACGGTGGCGCCGGGGTCCATGCGGCGCATGTGCAGGGCGACGATGTCTTTGACCCGGGTGAACATCATCCGGTCGTCGGGCTCGTCCATGGCCTGGGAGATCGACTGTTCGACGATGTTCACCACGAACCCTCTCTGCGGGTGAGTTCGGCGGCGACGATGGCTGCCCAGTCCTTGAGCGGCAGGAGGGTTTCCTGCTTGTCCGAGAGCACGATCAGCCACAGGCGTGCGGCGACCGACTGGGCGAGTTCGCTGTCCAGGAGTCTTCGGGCTTCCTCGGTGTCGCTGGTGCCGAAAACGCGGCTGCTGTGCTGAAGGACCGCGGCTTCCACCTGGCCGGGTGAGTTGAGGGTGGACCAGGAGTTCGCGCGGAAGGGTGCCCAGGTGATCCACATGAAGTGATCGCTGAGGTGGTGCTGGGCCTGGGCGGCTACGTAGCACTTGGCGAGGAACTCGTCGAACTGCGTTCCCTGATCGCTTGGTTGCGCGTAGTTCTTGACCTCCGCGCAGAACATGTCGTTCTGGTAGGGGTCGCCGCGCATGGCGCCCCCCAGATCGAAGGAGAACGTCCGGCCTCCGTACGGCCAGGACAGAGTCAGCCGACGGCCGCAGGACTCCGAGTCCGTGTTCGCGTATGCGCCGAAGATGCGCATCGTGCCCTCGAGCCACTGCTTGGCTCTGCGGGCTCCCGAGAAGCCCTTCACCTGAGCATCTTCGCCAACCACCACAGGCGTAGCTTAGTGCGATCGGATCATCACGGTGCGCTCGAATGGCCGAATCCCCGGCACGCCAACGCCTGCCGGCTCCAACCGGGAGACCCACGGCCTGGGGAAGTAAGCAGACGACGGGCCGAGGACCGGATAGCTACTGCGAAAACGCCCACCCGGATCAGCGAACGCGAGACCGTGATGGAGTGCCCCATCACCCCGGCCTCCTGCGGACAGCTCCCCTGCAGGGGGAGACGACCTCGTCGCTGATCCGCCGCATCGCAAGCCGCTACGGGATGGAAGCGAAGGTGTTGCGGTCCTGCTGGCAGTGGCGCAACTACCCGCCGGGGCACGACGGCGGGGGCGCGCGGGCCGACGCCGAGGTGCTGCTGAACGCGGCCGGACGGCAGCTCCTGGCAGGCCTGTGCGGCGTCGAGGAAGACATCCTGGCGCGGGCGTTGCCGTCCTGGAGACAGGAGGACGCCAAGCTGTCGGCTGGAAAGAACGGGGTGCCGGCGGCGGCGTGGCGGACCGGGGGCGCGGTCGCCGGGCCGGTGGCGTTCGGCTGCCGCCTGTGCGCGGCCCGGCGTACGGGGACGGCCGTTCGGGTGGTGCGGTACGCCCCGCGGTGGGATCGGGTGTGTCTGCGGCACGGGCGCTGGCAGTTGGACGCGGACGCCGACCAGCCCTTGGAGTATCTGGACGTGCGGAGTATGCCGGAGGTGGTGGCGGCGCAGCGGCGGTGGGCCGGGGTGGCGCGGCGGGCGGTGCGGGCCGGTGCGGAGCCGGAGCGGGTGTTCGCGCTGGCGCGGGCGGTGGCGGCCCGGTGGTGGGAACAGGCTTTTGGCTGGGAGCGGGAGACGATCTGGCCGCAGCGCCTGCATCAGGTTGCGGGCGGGGATGCCGGTGGTGGTCTGGAGCGCTGGCGGATCGTGGGGCGGGACGCGGTCGTCTTCCCGGAGGTGGTGGCGGTGGCCGAGGCTCTGCTGGACCCGGCCATGGCCGAGCTGGTGTGGGCCGACAGCGGTGCCGGGCGGCCGCGGGCGCTGCCCGTCGACGGGATGTTCTGCCGCAGGCTCGGTGAGCGGCTGGGGCGTGGGTGGCTGGGGCCGCTGGCCGCGGCGGACCTCGGCGGGCCGCTCATCGCGTGGATGGGCAGTGTCATCCGTCTTCGCCGTGGCGCTGGCGGGCCGCCCGGGTATGACAACGACCCGTGGTGGCTGCGGCAGGAACACCAGGTCGCAACCATGGCGGGCCAGCTGCGGGTGCTGGGCAAGGAGAAGAAGGCACCTGGTTCGGGGACGATGTGGCGGGCTGCGGTACCCGCCGAGCAGCGCAGGCTCATCACCAGCGCTGTCGACAGCGCAGAGGAGCAGCTGCTGCAGCTGCGCGGTGTGCAGACCGGTCCGACCGCCGACGTCGCCCGGCGGCTGCTGCGCGGTCTCGGTCACAGTGCCGGTCTGATCGAGAACGCCTGGAAACGGACCGCGGTGGCGGCGGTGAACGGCGGAGTGCCCCTTCAGGAGGTGGCCCGGTGGGTGAACATGCCCGTCGAGGTGCTCCGGGAGATGCTGCCCCCTGGCGGGCAGGAAGACAGCGGCTGAGAGCGATGCGCCAGGGGCGACTCGGTTGTTAGCTGATACGGCACCCGTTCGTGGCAGAAACACTGAAAACGGCGGCGTCTGCCGACGGGAGCGGCTTGGCTGGCGCGGGTGACCAGCACAGGAGCAGCCCGGGGCCGGGCGGGGCGGGCGGGCGTGGACCAGGGCGGTGGGTTCGAGGCGGTGTTCCTCGACCCGGTGGGGCAGGCGGTGCAGCAGCGATGGGCGGATGCCGCCATAACCGTGGCGTTCGAGGACCTGCCGCCGGTGTCGGCGTTCCCGGTGGTGCCGGGCCGGCGCTGGGGGCCGGGCCTGTGGTGGTCGGCGACGACCGGGCGGCACGTGGCCTCCGGGTCGAACGCGATGCGCGTCCAGCTGATGGTCCTGGACCGCGATCGGGACGTGACGGGCCTGGCGGGGCGGCCGGTGCGGCTGCTGTGGCGTGATCCGCACGGGCGGGTGCGTTCCTGGGTGCCGCAGCTCTTCGCCCGCCACACCGACGGCACCGCGCTGCTCGCCGACTGCCCCGGCCACCCCGACGCGGGCGGCGAACGCGCGAGGAACGCCGCCGAAGCGGTCGCGCAGGCGTGCGCGGACATCGGCTGGACCTACCGGCGCCTGCTGCCGCTCGACGACGTCCTGGCCGCCAACCTGAAGTGGCTGGCCGGCTATCGCCACCCCCGCAACACCGGCCGCCCCGGTCTAGCGGCGGCGGTTGTGGAGGCGTTCATGCGGCCGCGGCCGCTGACCGAGGGGGCCGGGGCGGCCGGCGACCCGATCGCCGTCCTGCCCGTCGTCTTCCATGCCCTATGGCACGGGCAGCTGACGGCTGACCTCACGACGCCGCTGCACGAACGGACCCTCGTCGGGCCCCGGAGCTGGAACGGCCAGGGCACGAAGGGAGGCGCCCGGTGACCGCGCGGCGCGGTGTCCGGCCGGCCGTGACGGTCGGTGCGCGCGTCCGGTTCCACGGCATGACATGGCAGGTGGTCGCCCTCTCGGGGCAGGAGATCCGGCTCGTCGGCCCGGACGGCGGCGGCCAGGCCGTGCTCGCCGGGCACCTGTTCTCCGACCCCGGCTTCACCGTCATCGGCGCCGATGCGCCGCAGGCGGCCCCGCAGTGGGGGCTGTTCGAGACCGCCCCCGCCGCGGCACGCGAGAAGGCGCTGGCCTGGCAGCGGCACGTGCGAGAAGTCGAGTGCGGGCTCACCGGCGGGCCCGGCAGCGAAGGACCAGTACGGCCGCAGTACGCCCCGGAGCGGCACACGCTGGCCGAGCGTGAACAGGCCAAAGCGAAAGAGCTGACCGCGCTGGGCTTCGGCCGGGTGTCGCCGCACCACGGTGCAGCGCATGCGCCTGGCCTACCGCAAACAAGGACTGTGGGGACTCCTCGACCACCGCACCACCCGTACTCCCAGTCCCACCGGCCGGGCCGACGAACGGGTCGTCGCCGCCGTCCGCGAAGCGCTGCGCCGCCGCCGCGGCCGCTCCCGCGGCACCATCAACGGCCTGTTCCCGCTCATCAACCAGATCCTCGCCGACCAGCACGGCCCCGGCACAGTGCCCGCACCGTCCCAGGCCACGCTGTACCGGCTCGTCACCGCTCTCGCCCGGCCCGGTGAACTGCCCACCGGGCCCGTGAGGCAGGTGCCGGCGAGCGTCGACGGGCGGGCCTTCACCCCCGCCACGGCGCTGCGGCCCGGCGAACAGGTCCAGGTCGACACCACCCGCCTGGACGTCCTCGCCCTCTTCGACGACGGGCGCCTGGCCCGGCCCGAACTGACCATCGCCGTCGACGTCGCCACCCGCTCAATCCTCGCCGCCGTGCTGTGCCCGAGCGCGACCAAGGCCGTCGACGCGGCGCTGCTGCTCGCG
>NZ_JAAAYH010000218.1:0-15178 GCF_018035285.1 Streptomyces sp. MK37H
GCCGCCGCCTCGGCGCGGGCCCGGTCCGGTGCCCCGTCGAGGAAGGCGACGGCCGCGGCGACCTCGTACGGGCGCATCGCCGCGCCGCCCTCCGCCAGGGCGGCGACCGCCGCCCAGCAGAAGTCCGTGGCCCGGAAGAGCCACGCGTGCCACACCTCGTTGCGGTGCAGCAGCCCCACCACCGGCCCGGTGGTCAGCAGATCACCGCGCGGATCGTCCGCCGACGGGACCCAGGGGGCCGCCGGATAGCCGTGCGGCGAGGGGTGGCAGACGGGCAGCGCGCCGTCCGGGGTGGACACGGACGTCAGATAGCGGCACAGGCGGTCCACCCGCTGCCCGCCGCACCGCCCGATCCCGTCGAGCACCCGTAAGGCGTGCACGGCATGCGGCGGCTGGCTCACCGGGCCGCGCAGATCCGGATCCAGCGCATGGCCGTAGCCCCCGTCGGTCCCCAGGTACGCGGTCAGCGCGGTCTCGACCGACTCGGCGCCGCCGCCCAGGAAGTGATACGCGAATCTGCGCTGCTCCAGCACGCGGGCGGACAGCCAGACGAACCGCTCGGCGCGGGAGAGCACGGAGGACCCGGCCGGCCGGGCAGGCTCGGCGGACCCGGGTGTGGGCAAGGGGGACGACGACGGCGAGGAGGGGAGGCTTGCGGATCGATCCATGGACAGACCGTAGGCCGAGAGACACGGTCCGTAGGGGGCTCACGCACCGGTGCACCCCGGGAGCGCGATACTGGTCACATGCGGTTGACGGACTTCTGGCAGCGAATGGCGAACCACTTCGGCGAGGCGTACGCCGACTCCTTCGCGCGCGATCATGTGATGTCACAACTCGGCGGCCGGACGGTGCACGAGGCGCTGAGGGACGGCTGGGAGGCCAAGGACGTCTGGCGCGGGGTCTGCGCCGCGATGGAGATTCCCGAGAGCAGGCGCTGAGCGGTCTCCGGGCGCTCCGGGCGTATCAGCTTCCCGGGGTGGCCGGATTTCTTCGACCGGTGTACGCCACACTTGCTCCGTGGCCCCGACCGAAGAGACCCTCTCCTCCGACGCCGACGACAACCCGAGCGCCGCTCGGGCCTCCTCGGAACCCCCGCAATCCGCCGCGCGCATGCCGCGCTGGCTGCCGCGCGCCATGGTCCTCGCACTCGCGCTGGTGGCCTGTTACCGCCTTGCGACCTGGGCCTTCGACCAGCTGACCGGGCTGTTGCTGAACATCCTGATCGCGTTCTTCCTGGCGCTCGCGATCGAACCGGCCGTGGACCGGATGGCCGCCCGCGGCATGCGCCGCGGGCTGGCCACCGGGCTGGTCTTTCTCGCCATCCTCGTCGGCGCCGCCGGCTTCTTCACCCTGCTCGGCTCGATGCTCGCCGACCAGATCATCACCATGGTCCAGGACTTCCCGAAGTACCTCGATGACGTGGTCAGCTGGATCAACGACACGTTCCATACGCATCTGTCGCGTCTGGAGATCCAGGACAGCCTGCTGCACTCCGACTGGCTCCAGAGCTACGTCAAGAACAGCGCCGACAACGTGCTGGACGTCTCCGCACAGGTGCTCGGCGGGTTGTTCAAGACGCTGACGGTGACCCTGTTCGCCTTCTACTTCGCCGCCGACGGCCCCCGGCTGCGCCGCGCCCTGTGCTCGGTGCTGCCGCCGACCCGGCAGGTCGAGGTGTTGCGCGCCTGGGAGATCGCGGTCGCCAAGACCGGCGGCTACATCTACTCCCGCGGGCTGATGGCGCTGATCTCCGGTGTCGCCCACTACATCCTGCTGGAGGCCCTGGGCGTGCCCTACGCCCCGGCGCTCGCCGTCTGGGTGGGGCTGATCTCGCAGTTCATCCCGACCATCGGCACCTACCTGGCCGGGGCCCTGCCGATGCTGATCGCGTTCACCATCGAGCCCTGGTACGCGCTGTGGGTCCTGATCTTCGTCGTGATCTACCAGCAGTTCGAGAACTATCTGCTGCAGCCGAGGATCACCGCCAGGACGGTGGACATCCACCCGGCCGTGTCCTTCGGATCGGTGATAGCGGGCACCGCGCTGCTGGGCGCGGTGGGCGCGCTGATCGCGATTCCGGCGACCGCGACGCTGCAGGCGTTCCTCGGCGCGTACATCAAGCGCTACGACGTGACCGACGATCCGCGGGTGCACGGGCGCACTCGGCGGCGCGGAGTCTCGGCCCTCGCGCGGATGCGCGCCGCGTTGGTGCGGCGTGGTTGACACAAAAATCGAACATCCATTCTCATGGGAGCCCCGGCAGTTATCCACAGGCCGAGGACGTCAGGGCCGCTTGTCAGTGGCAGGCGCTAGCGTCTTGGACGTGAAGCGATCGACTCAAGCAAACCGGGTGGGACCCATGGCAGGAACCGACCGCGAGAAGGCGCTCGACGCCGCGCTCGCACAGATTGAACGGCAATTCGGCAAGGGCGCCGTGATGCGCATGGGCGACCGGCCGAACGACCCTATTGAGGTCATCCCCACCGGGTCGACCGCGCTCGACGTCGCCCTCGGCGTGGGCGGCCTGCCACGCGGCCGCGTGGTGGAGGTCTACGGCCCGGAGTCCTCGGGTAAGACGACCCTGACCCTGCACGCGGTGGCCAACGCCCAGCGGGCGGGTGGCACGGTCGCCTTCGTGGACGCGGAGCATGCCCTCGACCCGGACTACGCGCAGAAGCTCGGCGTGGACACCGACTCGCTGATCCTGTCCCAGCCGGACAACGGCGAGCAGGCGCTCGAGATCGTGGACATGCTGGTCCGCTCCGGCGCTCTCGACCTCATCGTCATCGACTCCGTCGCCGCCCTGGTGCCGCGCGCGGAGATCGAGGGTGAGATGGGCGACTCCCACGTCGGTCTCCAGGCCCGGCTGATGAGCCAGGCGCTCCGCAAGATCACCAGCGCGCTGAACCAGTCCAAGACCACCGCGATCTTCATCAACCAGCTGCGCGAGAAGATCGGCGTCATGTTCGGCTCCCCGGAGACGACGACCGGTGGCCGGGCGCTGAAGTTCTATGCCTCGGTCCGCATCGACATCCGTCGCATCGAGACCCTCAAGGACGGCACCGACGCGGTCGGTAACCGCACCCGCTGCAAGGTCGTCAAGAACAAGGTCGCACCGCCCTTCAAGCAGGCCGAGTTCGACATCCTCTACGGCCAGGGCATCAGCCGCGAGGGCGGTCTGATCGACATGGGCGTGGAGCACGGCTTCGTCCGCAAGTCCGGTGCCTGGTACACCTACGAGGGCGACCAGCTCGGCCAGGGCAAGGAGAACGCCCGCAACTTCCTGAAGGACAACCCCGATCTCGCCAATGAGATCGAGAAGAAGATCAAGGAAAAGCTCGGCATCGGGGTGAAGCCTCAGGACCCGGCCGCCGCGGAGCCCACCGCGGACGCGGCGGGTGCCGCGGGCGTGACCGCCGCCGCACCGGCGAAGGCCGTGGCCGCTCCGGCGGCCAAGTCCGGGGCGAAGGCGGCCAAGACCGCCGCGGCCAAGAGCTGATCCATGACACGGCGGACCGAATGGCCGGACGGCCCAGGCCGTCCGGAGCGCCCGGACCGTCCGGACAGCGGCGCCCCCTCCTTGTCGAGGGCCGAGCAGGGGCCGCCGCCGGGCCCGGAGGAGCAGGCGCGGGCGATCTGCCTGCGCCTGCTCACCGGGACCCCGCGCACCCGTAAGCAGCTCGCGGACGCACTGCGCACCCGGGGCATCCCCGATGACGCGGCACAGGAGGTGCTGTCCCGGTTCGAGGATGTCGGACTGATCGACGACGCGGCGTTCGCGGAGGCGTGGGTGGAGTCCCGGCACCACAGCCGGGGGCTCGCCCGGCGGGCGCTCGCCCGTGAGCTGCGCACCAAGGGCGTGGACTCCACCCTGATCGACGACGCCGTGGGCCAGCTCGACGCCGATCAGGAGGAGCGGACCGCACGCGAGCTGGTCGAGCGCAAGCTGAGGGCCACCCGTGGCCTGGACCGGGAGAAGCGGATACGCCGTCTCGCCGGGATGCTGGCCCGCAAGGGTTACTCCGAGGGGCTGGCGCTGCGTGTGGTGCGGTGTGCGTTGGAGGAGGAGGGCGAGGACCTGGAGCTGTTGGAGCACCATCTGCCTGACCTGTGAGCCGCAGCCCCCGACCTCTGAGAGGCCCGGAGGCTCCGTCTCGGGGCCGTGAGGGCGGGTGACGGCCCCTCAGTCCACCGGGAGGCCCGCCGCGCGCCACGCCTGGAAGCCGCCGATCAGATCGGTCGCCCGCGCCAGTCCCAGCCGGCGCAGCGAGACCGCGGCGAAGCTGGACGCGTAGCCCTCGTTGCACACCACCACGACCCGCAGATCGTGGTGGGTGGCCTCGGGCAGCCGGTGGTCGCACTGCGGGTCGAGCCGCCACTCCAGCTCGTTCCGCTCGACGATCAGCGCCCCCGGGATGGTGCCGTCGCGCTCCCGCAGCGCCGCGTACCGGGTGTCCACCAGCAGCGCGCCCTCGACCTGCGCCGCCGCGGCATCGAGGGGCTCCAGCCGGTCGAGTTCCTCGCGGGCCTCGGCCAGCAGCTCGTCCACGCTCCGCTTGGTCGTGTTGGTCGTGTTGGTCGTGCCCATCGCGTTTATCCCCACTCCTCGGGCCGCTCGACCTGCTCCAGCCGCAGCGTCTGACCGGTGCGGCTGTAGCGCCGCATGAGCGGCAGCGGCGGATAGTAGGCGTGCACCGACACCGCATGCTCGGTGTCGGACGGGTTGATCACCTCATGCACATGATGCGGTCCGAAGGCCCGGCCCTGCCCGGCGGGCAGCCGCCGTTCGCGGTCCACGCCGTCGGCCAGCTCCAGGGTCTTCCAGCCCTCGGTGGGCAGACGCGCGGCGAGTGACTGCTCGTTGAGCTCACCCGCCGCCGAGATGAAGGCGCCATGGGAGCCGCCGTGGTCGTGCCAGCCGGTGCCGGTGCCCGGAGGCCAGCCGATCAGCCAGGCTTCACTGCCGCCCGGTCCGTCGAGGCGCAGCCAGGTGCGGCCCTCCGGATCGAGCGGAAGGGAGGAGACGAGCTCGGCGTCGGCGGCGGTCCGGCGGGCGAAGTCGAGCAGTTCCGCGGCGCTGGGCGGGGCGACGGGACCGGATGCGGCGTCCGTGATGAGGTCCGCGGAAGGGCGCACGGGACTGGAAGGGGAAGTGCGTACGTCGGGCACAGAGAACCGTCCTGAATGATCGCGAAAGGGGCGCGGCCACGCCGCGCGGGAAAGAAGCGGATCAACAGGACGGACGACAGACACAGCCCGCGTAGCGGACCAGGTCCAGATGGACCCTCCGCCAGAAGCGAGGCAAGCAGGTGTCAGTCACGCTGCGAAGTGAATCATGTGCCGGAAAGGAAGGTCAACCTCACCGGCTCGGACCTGGATGCGCGCCCGGACCACGCACGCCCGGAGACGACCACGCACGCCCGCAGACGACCGACCGCGCCCGGACACGCACCACGCGCCCGGAGACGCGACCAGGCGCCCGAGCGCGCCCCGCTGAGCCCGGGCTTCCCGCACTACCGCCGCGCGCTCGCCTCCGCAGGGGCGCCCCTGGCCGCGTTCCCGCCCCGGACCGCGTCCGCGCACGCGTACAGCGCGCTCGGCCGCACCCCGGACAGCGCCGCGGCGAGATGGCCGTCCGGCCGCACCAGCAGCACGGTGTGCGCCGGGGCTCCCGGATACGCCTCGGTGACCAGCAGCTCGGTGCGCAGGGGCAGCGCCGCGACGGCCGCCGCCAGCCGCGGCATCAGCCCGGCGCGCATCCAGTGGCGGCGGTCCCACACCCCGGTGCCGGGGGCCACCAGCACCACCAGCAGCTCCCGCCCGAGCCGCTCCCGCAGCCGTACGACCGAACCGTCCGGGGCGGTCACCGGCACATCGGCGACCGGTGCCCCGGGCGCCGTACCCACCGTGACCGAGCCGTCCGGCGGCGCGGCAGGGGCCAGTGGCGAACGGTCGTAGACCGGCGGCGCGCCCAGCGGACCCCGCCCGAGGTGACCGTCGGTGAGCAGCGCGTCGTGCCCGCGCGCCCCGCCGGGCCGCACGGTGCGCCGTACCGCGTGCCAGCCGCCGGCCGCCCGCACCAGCGGCAGCGCCTGGTCCGCCGCGCGCAGCCGGGCCCCGACGGCTCCGCGCCGCTCCGCCTGATAGCTGTCGAGCAGGGCGTCCGAGGCCCCGTGGTGCCAGGCGAGGGAGAGTTTCCAGGCGAGGTTGTCGACGTCCCGCAACCCTTCCTCGAGCCCCTGGGTGCCGAGCGCGCCCAGCAGATGGGCGGCGTCCCCGGCCAGGAAGGCGCGCCCGACGCGCCAGCGCAGCGCGAGCCGGTGGTGCACGGTGTGCACGCCGGTGTCCAGCAGCTCATAGGGGGGCTCGGATTCGCCGCACCACCCCGCAAGGGTGTCGCGCACCCGCACCATCAGGGCGTCGGGGGTGACGAGATCGCGGCCGGGCGGCAGCAGCCAGTCGATCCGCCACAGGCCGTGCGGCAGCGGCCGGGCGGTGACCTCGGCGTCGATGCTGCGCCAGGGCGGGGAGCGGTGCAGCAGGGCCTCGCCGGGCCAGGGGAGTTCGGCGCGCAGCGCCGCGACGGCGTGCCGCTCCACCGCCGTACGGCCCGGGAACCGCACGCCCAGGAGCTTGCGGACGGTGGATCGCGGCCCGTCGCAGCCCACCAGATAGCTGCCCCGCCACCAGGTGGCCTGGGCGCCCCGGGTGCGCACCCCGACCCCGTGGTCGTCCTGCTCCAGTTCGTCGATCCGGGTTCCGGAGACGATCCGGACGAGGTCCTCGTCGCCCATGGCGGCCAGCGAGCCCCGCAGCGCCCGGGTGAGTTCGTGCTGGGGCAGATGCAGCGGTGAGGGCGCCGACACCGGTGCCGACTCGTCCTCCGGGGAGGGCGCGTCACCCTCGGGAGCGTCCATGGCCTCCGTAAGGCCGCCGTCCCAGCCGCCGGTGCCGCGCTCGGGCGACGGCGAACCGCCGAAGAGGCCACCGGGAGTGAGGGGCACCTGCCGCACCAGCTGCCGCCGCCGCATCGTGCGCCATCCGGTCCACGGCCGGGTGCGGGCGGTGACCCGGCAGCCCAGCCGCTCCAGCAGGGCGGCGGCGTCCGGGCGCAGCACGACGGTGCGGGCCAGACGGCTCTCCTCGGCTTCCGTGGACTCGTCCAGCAGGATGACGGGCACCTCGAGACGCGCGAGGGCGAGGGCCAGGGTGAGGCCGACCGGGCCCGCCCCGGCGACGATCACCGGGTCCACGGTGCGGTTCCTGTGGCCCTGCGGGTCGTACGTGACGTACGGAAATTGGCAGTTGAAACCCGGTGAGCGATCACAGAAAGCATGCAACCCACTGCCGCTGCCCGCGTCAAGCGACGAAGGGCGGTGGCGCGTGCGCCACCGCCCTGGTAAGGGTCTCGCTCATCCGCCCGGCCCCCGGACGGCGTCCGCCCGGTCCCCCGGACGGTCCCTCAGTTCGTCTTGGCCGCGGACGCGTCCGGAGCGGAGGTCGCGGACTGGTCGACGACATCGAGCGCGTCGGCGGCCGCGAGCGGCTGCCCGGCGTCCGCGACCCGGATGCCGGTCTTGGCACGCCGGCCGCGCCGCTCGATCCAGGTGGCGAGGGCGGAGAGGGCCAGGCACATCGCGATGTAGATGACACCGCCGACGATGATCACCGGGACATAGGGGTTCTCGTCGTTGACCACGATGTTGCCGGCCAGCTGCTGAAGCTGGAACAGCAGCTCCTGGTAGGTGATGACATAGCCGAGGGAGGTGTCCTTCAGCGTCACCACCAGCTGGCTGATGATGGTCGGCAGCATCGCCCTTACGGCCTGCGGCACCAGGACCGTCATCATGACCTGGGTCTTGCGCATGCCCAGGGCGTACGCGGCCTCGCGCTGGCCCCTGGGCACCGAGTTGATGCCCGCCCGCAAGACCTCGGCCTGGACCGAGCCGTTGTAGACGGTAAGGCCGATGACCAGCGCCCAGAAGCCGGTGTTGTCACCGCTGAGCCCCAGGTCCGAGCGGTAGGTCAGGAAGAGCACCCACAGCACGTAGATGGTGATCAGCAGCGGGACGGCCCGGAACAGCTCGATGAAGCCGGTCGCGAACCAGCGGACGGGCTTGTGGTCCGAGAGCCGGCCGACGGCCAGCAGCACACCGAGGGCGAGGGAGAGGACCGCCGCGACCGCGAACACCTTCAGGGTGGTGACCACACCGTCGCGGATGCTGGTCCGCACCCCCGCGTAGTTGAAGATGTCCCACATCTCGGGCGCGAACTGACCCTTGGCGTTCAGCCGCACCACCGCGAAGACGATCAGCCCGAGGACGGCCAGGCCGCCGACCACGGAGAAGATGCGGTTCCGGACGCGGGCCTTGGGGCCGGGGGCGTCGTACAGGACGCTCGAGCTCATCGGGCCACCTCCAGGCGGTTCTCCAGCAGCCGGAAGAGACCGCTGATGGCGAACGTGATGACCAGGTAGCACAGCGCGATCCACAGGAAGATCCAGCCGATCGCGAAGCCCTTGTCACTCAGCAGCTTCGAGACATTGAACAGTTCGGTGTTGCTGAATGCCCCGGCGATGGCCGAGTTCTTGGTGAGCGCGATGAAGATGCTGCTCATGGGGGGAATCACGGACCGGGTGGCCTGGGGGAGGACGATCAGCCGGAGGGTCTGGAAGAAGGTCATCCCCAGGCTGCGGGCGGCCTCCGCCTGGCCGAGCGGCACGGTGTTGATACCGGACCGCACGGCCTCGCAGACGAAGGACGACGTGTAGCAGCCCAGCGCCATCATGGCGAGGACGAAGGGGCTCGTCCCCGGGAAGAAGATCTGCGGGATCACGAAGAACGAGATCAGGAACAGCAGGGTCAGCGGGGTGTTGCGCAGCAGGGTGACCCAGGCCGTCCCGAACGCCCGCAGCGGCGGTATGGGCGACACCCGGAAGCCGGCTATGACGACGCCCAGCACGAGGGCCAGCGCCGCACTGGCCGCCGTGATGGAGAGGGTTCCCAGGAACCCCTCCCGGAACTGGGGCAAATGATCGAGAAGTACGTTCATCGATTCTCCGCGGTAGCGGTCAGGTCAGCGGCGTGCGGAGCGCACCGGCTTCGAGGCGAACGGGTGAACAGGTGAACGGGCGGACGAGCGAACGTGCCCGTCGGGGAACCCTGCTCAGTAGCGCGGCAGGGGCGTCTTCGGCGCGACGTAGGAGGAGCCGGACTTGCCGAGCGTGCCTTCGTACGCCTTCTTGTAGTCGCCGTTCTTGATGTGCTTCTCGAGCGAGTCGGTGATCGCGTCGCGGAGCGCCTTGTCGTTCTTGTCCATGCCGACGCCGTACGGCTCCTCGGTGAACGGCTTGCCGACCACGTACAGCTTGCTCGGGCGCTGGGCGGCGTAGCCCTTGAGGATGGCGTCGTCGGTGGTGACCGCGTCGACCTGGCCGTCGAGCAGCTGCTTGACGCAGAGCGAGTACTTGCTCAGCTCGGTGGTCTTGGCCCCGTACTTCGGCTTCTTGATCTCCTGGAGCGGGGTGGAGCCGACGATCGAGCAGACCTTCTTGCCCTTGATGCTGTCCGGGCCGGTGATCTTGCCCTTGTCCTCCTTGCGGACCAGCAGGTCGGCACCGGCTGTGAGGTACGGGCCCGCGAAGCCGACCTGCTTCTTGCGCTCGTCGTTGATGGTGTAGGTGCCGACGTAGTAGTCGACCTGGCCCTTGGAGATCGAGGTCTCGCGGACGTTGGAGTCCACCGTCTTGAAGCTGATCTTGTCCGCGGAGAAGCCGAGGTCGGCGGCGACCATCTTGGCGATCTCGATGTCGAAGCCGGAGCGCTTGCCCTCGGTGTCCTGGAACCCGAGGAAGGGCTGGTCGGCCTTGGCGCCGATGACGATCTTGCCGCGCTTCTGCGCCGCTTTCAGGGTCGGCGAGTCGATCTTCACGTCCTTCGCGACCGTGTAGTCGCCGCTGAAGACCTCGCCGCCCTTCGGCTTGTCCCCGGCGGTGCCCTTCTCGCCGCCACAGGCGGTCGCCGTCGCGGCCAGCGCGAGAACCACCGTGGCCGCCGCGGCCGTCTTACGAATCCTCATGGTGCCCATCCCTCTGTGTTCAGTACGTGGTTCACATACGCAGTGGCGAACGTGGAGCGGTCTGCCGGCCCAAGCGCGGGCCCGGCGGGCTCAGCGGGCTCAGTGGTGAAGGATCTTCGACAGGAAGTCCTTGGCCCGGTCGCTGCGGGGGTTGTTGAAGAACTGCTCCGGCTCGGCCTCTTCGACGATCCGGCCGTCGGCCATGAAGACCACCCGGTTCGCCGCGGAGCGGGCGAAGCCCATCTCATGGGTGACGACGACCATCGTCATGCCGTCCCGGGCGAGCTGCTGCATGACCTCCAGCACCTCGTTGATCATCTCCGGGTCCAGCGCCGAGGTCGGCTCGTCGAAGAGCATCACCTTCGGGTCCATGGCCAGGGCGCGCGCGATCGCCACGCGCTGCTGCTGGCCACCGGACAGCTGGGCGGGGTACTTGTCCGCCTGGGCGCCGACGCCGACCCGGTCGAGCAGCGTGCGGGCCTTCTCCTCGGCGGTCTTCTTGTCCGACTTACGGACCTTGATCTGGCCCAGCATCACGTTCTCGAGCACCGTCTTGTGCGCGAAGAGGTTGAAGGACTGGAAGACCATGCCGACGTCGGCACGCAGCCGGGCGAGCTCCCTGCCCTCCTGGGGCAGCGGCTTGCCGTCGATCGTGATGGAGCCGGAGTCGATCGTCTCCAGCCGGTTGACCGTGCGGCACAGCGTCGACTTCCCGGACCCGGACGGCCCGATGACGACGACCACTTCGCCGCGGCTGATGGTCAGGTCGATGTCCTGGAGCACATGCAGCGCGCCGAAGTGCTTGTTGACTCCTGACAACGCAACCAACGCGTTCGCCACCGGTGCGGCGTCCTTGGTCACCGATACTTCGCTCATCGGCGTCTCGCTCCGTCCTCCTCGGTTGGGAGGACACTAGTGAGCGCCCGCGACCAGCGTCATTACATCTGAGCTGAAATTGAGGATAACGATATGGCCGCGACGCGACACTCTGCGTGAACGGGACGACGCGCGCCGTACCGGCTGCGTAACGGAAACCAGTGTGTGACCGAATGCTCTTGACGGCTGCCCGTCGATCGGGGTGGATGCCCTGTGGCCATGTTCGTGGCCGCATTCGAAGACATGGTGACGGGGACGCGTACGGGGCGCGTCTCCCCTGATACGGAAAGGTGGCGGAGGGGCCGGTGAGACTGCTGCTCGTGGAGGACGACAACCATGTCGCCGCGGCACTGTCCGCCATGCTCTCGAAGCACGGTTTCGAGGTCACCCACGCCCGCAGCGGCGAGGAGGCGCTGCAGGCGCTGCTGCCGGACTCCGGCGCCCCCTTCGGCGTCGTCCTCCTCGACCTCGGCCTGCCCGACCAGGACGGTTTCGAGGTGTGCGGCAAGATCCGCAAGCGCACCGCCACCCCCGTGATCATGGTGACGGCGCGCGCCGATGTGCGCTCCCGCATACACGGGCTCAACCTCGGCGCCGACGACTATGTGGTCAAGCCGTACGACACCATGGAGCTGCTCGCCCGGATCCACGCCGTCAGCCGCCGCACCGCCGCCCATGACCCGGGCCATGGCCCCGAGGAGAGCCCGGACGGCTCCCATCCGCCGCTGCGGCTCGGCCCGGTGACCATCGAGCTGCCCACCCGCCAGGTCTCCGTCAACGGGACGACCGTTTCGCTCACCCGTAAGGAGTTCGATCTGCTGGCCCTGCTCGCCCAGCGCCCCGGTGTCGTCTTCCGCCGGGAGCAGATCATCAGCGAGGTCTGGCGCACCAGTTGGGAGGGGACGGGGCGCACCCTGGAGGTCCATATCGCCTCCCTGCGCTCCAAGCTGCGGATGCCCGCCCTGATCGAAACGGTGCGCGGGGTGGGCTATCGCCTCGTCGCCCCGGCCGGCTGAGCGACCGGGACTCCCTCGGTGCGCACTCGGCTCCTCCCGCTCCTCATCGTCCTCATGGCGGGCGTGCTCCTCGCGCTCGGCTTCCCGCTCGCGGGGAGCCTGGCCGCCCGGGAGCAGCAGCGCGTGGTCGTCGACCGGATCGACGACACCGCGCGCTTCGCCGCGCTCGCCCAGTTCGTCACCGCCGGGCCCACGGGGGCGGTCGGCGCCGAGGGGAACGAGCGGCTGGACACCCTGCGCGCCGAGCTCAAGCGCTACCACGACCTGTACGGCATCCGGGCCGGGGTCTTCTACCGGGACCGGGACGCACCACCCATGGCCGAGGCGCCCGGCGGCTGGCGGCTGCCGGACACGGGCGAGAGCGCCCAGGCGTTCGACGAGGCCCTCGCCGGGCGCCGCAGCCACGATCCGCCCCAGGTGTGGCCCTGGCAGCGGGGCAGGCTCACCGTGGCCTCTCCCGTCGTCCGCGACGGGGACGTGGTGGCCGTCGTCGTCACCGACTCGCCCACCGGCCAGATGCGGTCGCGGATCCTGCACGGCTGGCTGGTGATCGGCGGGGGCGAATGCGCCGCGATGTTGCTGGCCGTCGGCGCCGCCTTCCGGCTCACCGGATGGGTGCTGCGGCCCGTGCGCGTCCTGGACACCGCGACCCATGACATCGCGACCGGGCGGATGCAGTCACGCGTCGCGGCCGCCTCGGGGCCCCCGGAGCTGCGGCGGCTGGCCCGCTCGTTCAACGAGATGGCCGACAACGTCGAGCAAGTCCTGGAGCAGCAGCGGGCGTTCGTGGCCGACGCCTCCCACCAGCTGCGCAACCCGCTCTCCGCGCTGTTGCTGCGCATCGAGCTGCTGGCGCTGGAGCTGCCGGACGGCCATGAGGAGATCGCCTCGGTGCGGGCGGAGGGCAAGCGCCTGGCCAGCGTCCTGGACGATCTGCTCGACCTCGCCCTGGCCGAGCACTCCGCCGCGGATCTGCGGCTCACCGATATCGCGGAGCTGGCCACCGACCGGGTGGACGCCTGGCTTCCGGTGGCCGAGCGGGAGGAGGTCGGGCTCGCCTACACCGGCCCAGCGGCCATCACCGGCTGGGCCGACCCGGTGGCCCTGTCCAGCGCACTGGACGCCGTCGTCGACAACGCCCTGAAGTTCACGCCCGAGGGGTCGCATGTGGAGGTCTCGGCGCGCGCGGAGGGCGACACCGTGGCGATCGTCGTCGCCGACGGCGGCCCGGGCCTCACCGAGGACGAACTCGCCCGCATCGGCGACCGCTTCTGGCGCAGCAGCCGCCACCAGAACGTCTCGGGCTCGGGCCTGGGCCTGTCCATCACCCGCGCGCTGCTCGCGGCGGGCGGGGGCACGATCGACTACGCGCCCAACGAGCCCCGTGGTCTGCGCGTGACCATTACGGTGCCGCGGACGGGGCCCGGTGAGACCGTGCCGACCGTAAGGACGTGACGCGGGCTGGTGCGGACCGTGACGCGGGCCGTAAGGACGTGACGCGGGCTGGTGCGGACCGTGACGCGGGCCGTAAGGACGTGAGGCGGGCTGTGCGGACCGTAAGACCGCTCGCCGCTCAGTCCCGGGGCTTGCGCCAGACGATGCTGTAGCGCCACAGGACGTGACGGCGGTACCGCGAGCCGGGCAGGAGCTCGGCGGTCAGTGCCCGCATCTCCGGGTAGGTCACCGGCGGTGGCCACACGACGGGGGACGGGTGGTGCCAGTGCCCTTTCCTGGCGCGGTGGACGGTACCGACGGCGATGGCGGCGAGGATGCGCGGCAGATCCCTGGGCATGGAGTTCCGGGCGAGACCGACGACGGCCAGGACCCCGCCGGGCCGCAGCAGGTCGCGCATACGGGCCAGCCCGGTGGCGGCGTCCATGTGGTGCAGGGCGGCCACCGACGCGAGGACGTCGAACGAGGCGGGTTCGAAGGGATGACTCAGGAAGTCGCCGAGGACGTAGTCGACGTCGTCCTTGTACGCACGTCCCTGATCGATGCCGGCAGCGTCGAGGTCGATCCCGGTGACGTGCGGCACGGTCCTCCGGAGCTCGCGGGCGAGCATGCCCTCGCCGCAGCCGACGTCGAGGGCGCGCTGGGCGCCATCGGGGACCGCGTGGAGGATGCGGGGGTGGTAGTGGATGTTGTGGTTCCACCGCCTGCCGTTCTTCACTGTCATGTGAAGATCCTGCCGGACCAGGCCCCGGTCGTTGGCCGGATCGAGGCGGCAGCGGTGCCGGACTACGGCTTGACCGAGCGGTAATAGCGTGCCGCGCCCTTGTGGAGGGCGAGGGGATCGGTGAAGACGGCGGTCCGCAGGTCCACCTTCTGGGCGGCGTGCACCTTCGCCCCGATGCGGTCCCGGTTCTCTATCACCGTGCGGGTGACGCCCTCCGCCAGATCGGGGGCCACCCGGTCCGTGGTGACCAGGAGGTTCGGTACGGCGATCGTCTTGACCGGCTCCGGCCTGCGTATCTCCTCGTACGCGTCGGCGGGCACGGTGGCCGCCCGGTAGTAGCGCGTCACCCCGCCCTGCCGGTGCAGCGGGCCGGTGAGGTCGCCGAGCTGGACGAGTCGGATCGGGTAGGCGTGGGCCAGGGTGCGCACCGCGGTGGTCGGCAGGCCGCCCGACCAGAAGAAGGCGTCGAGCTTGCCCTGCCGCAGCAGCTTCGGCATGGCGTCGATGCCGACCCGCTCGGCCCGGATGTCCCGGTCGAAGTCGAGCCCGGCGGCCTTGATCAGCGCCCGGGTGATCAGCTGCACGCCGGAACCGTCGTCGCCCACCCCGACCCGCAGATGCTTCAGATCGTGGGCCGACCGTACCGACGAGCCCCTCGGCACGACCAGCTGCATGTAGTCGTCGTACAGCCGGGCGCAGGCCCGCAGCCGCCCCGATCCCTCGCCCTGGTAGGCGGCGACGGCGTCGGTGGCGGCGATGGCGAAGGTGGCCCTGCCCCGGGCCAGCCGCTCGACGTTGTCCGGGGACCCCCTGGACTGCTCCAGCCGCACATCGACATCGGGGAGGTCCCGGGCGAGGTCCTGCTCGAGCATCCGGCCGTAGGTGTCGTAGACCCCGGTGGAGACCCCTGTCGCGAACGTCACCCGGCCGCTGGGCGAGGGGCCACCGCCCGACGCCAGCAGCCACCACAGCAGTAGCCCGAGGGCGACGAGGCCCGCGGCGGCGGACTGCAGGGCACGGCGCCGGTCCA
>NZ_JAAAYH010000219.1:0-15170 GCF_018035285.1 Streptomyces sp. MK37H
CCACCCTCACGCTGACGTACCGGAAAGAGCCGCTTCGCCATGACTACCGCCGACTCCGCACGGCTCCGCGCCCAGCTCGACACCCTGACCACCGAGGCGTTCCGCCCCGAACTCGCCGAGATCGACCGGCTCGAAACCCTCGAGATCGCCCGGATCATGAACGCGGAGGACGCCGCCGTCCCCACCGCCGTCGCCGGTCAGCTCCCCCGTATCGCCGCCGTCATCGACGCCATCGCCGCGCGGATGTCCCGTGGCGGCCGCCTCCTCTATACGGGCGCGGGCACCGCAGGACGGCTCGGGGTGCTCGACGCGAGTGAGTGCCCGCCCACCTTCAACACCCGGCCCGAGCAGGTCGTCGGGGTGATCGCGGGCGGCCCGGACGCCATGGTGACCTCGGTCGAGGGCGCGGAGGACAGCGAGGAGCTGGCCGCCCGGGACCTCGACCGGCTCGGGATCGGGCCGGACGACACCGTGGTCGGCGTCTCGGCCTCCGGCCGCACCCCGTACGCCGTGGGCGCGGTCGAACACGCCCGGCGGCGCGGCGCGCTCACCGTCGGGCTGTCCTGCAACGCCGGATCGGCGCTCGCCGCCGCGGCCGACCACGGCATCGAGATCATCGTGGGGCCGGAGCTGCTCACCGGCTCGACCCGGCTGAAGGCGGGCACGGCCCAGAAGCTGGTGCTCAACATGATCTCGACCATCACCATGATCCGGCTGGGCAAGACCTTCGGGAACCTGATGGTCGATGTGCGCGCCTCCAACGACAAGCTGCGCGCCCGTTCGCGGAGGATCGTCTTCCTGGCGACCGGCGCCTCCGACGAGCGGATCGAGAGCGCGCTGGCGGCCACGGACGGCGAGGTGAAGAACGCGATCCTCACCATCCTGGGCGAGGTGGACGCCCCGACCGCCGAGAAGCTCCTCGCCGAGGCGCACGGCCATCTCCGCGCCGCCCTGGATGCGGCCACGGGGTCGGCCACGGGGTGAGCCCGGGGCTGGGCCCCGCATCCGCACGGGCCCGGATACGCCGTCGGGGCGGCACCCCTGGGAGAGGGTGCCGCCCCGACGTCTGGACGGTACGACCGACCGGCGAACGAACGCGCCGAGTCGATCAGAAGTCCATGTCACCGCCCGGCATGCCGCCCGGAGCGCCCGCCGGGGCGGCCTTCTCCGGCTTGTCGGCGATGACGGCCTCGGTGGTGAGGAACAGCGCGGCGATCGACGCGGCGTTCTGCAGCGCGGAGCGCGTGACCTTGGCCGGGTCGATGATGCCCTCGGCGATCAGGTCCACGTACTCACCGGTCGCGGCGTTGAGGCCGTGACCCGGAGTCAGGTTGCGCACCTTCTCGACCACGACGCCGCCCTCGAGACCGGCGTTCACCGCGATCTGCTTCAGCGGGGCCTCCAGGGCCAGGCGCACGGCCTGGGCACCGGTGGCCTCGTCGCCCTCGAGCTCCAGCTTCTCGAAGACCGATACGGTCTGGAGCAGGGCCACGCCACCACCGGCGACGATGCCCTCCTCGACGGCGGCCTTGGCGTTGCGCACCGCGTCCTCGATGCGGTGCTTGCGCTCCTTGAGCTCCACCTCGGTGGCGGCACCGGCCTTGATGACGGCCACGCCGCCGGCCAGCTTCGCCAGGCGCTCCTGGAGCTTCTCGCGGTCGTAGTCCGAGTCCGAGGACTCGATCTCGGCGCGGATCTGGTTGACGCGGCCCTGCACCTGCTCGGTGTCGCCGGCGCCGTCCACGATCGTGGTCTCGTCCTTGGTGACCGTGATCTTGCGGGCACGGCCGAGCAGGTCGAGACCGGCGTTCTCCAGCTTGAGGCCGACCTCCTCGGAGATGACGGTGCCACCGGTAAGGATGGCGATGTCACCGAGCATGGCCTTACGGCGGTCACCGAAGCCCGGGGCCTTGACGGCGACGGACTTGAAGGTGCCACGGATCTTGTTGACGACCAGGGTCGCCAGGGCCTCGCCCTCGACGTCCTCGGCGATGATCAGCAGCGGCTTGCCCGACTGCATGACCTTCTCGAGCAGCGGGAGGAGGTCCTTCACGCTGCTGATCTTGGAGTTGACGATCAGGATGTACGGGTCGTCGAGCGACGCCTCCATACGCTCCATGTCCGTCGCGAAGTACGGGGAGATGTAGCCCTTGTCGAAGCGCATGCCCTCGGTGAGCTCGAGCTCGAGCCCGAAGGTCTGCGACTCCTCGACGGTGATGACACCTTCCTTGCCGACCTTGTCCATCGCCTCGGCGATGAGCTCACCGATCTGGGTGTCGGCGGCGGAGATGGAGGCGGTGGAGGCGATCTGCTCCTTGGTCTCCACGTCCTTGGCCTGCTCGAGCAGCTGGGCGGAGACGGCCTCGACGGCCTTCTCGATACCGCGCTTGAGCGCCATCGGGTTGGCGCCCGCGGCGACGTTGCGGAGGCCCTCCTTGACCAGCGCCTGGGCGAGGACGGTCGCGGTCGTCGTGCCGTCACCGGCGACGTCGTCCGTCTTCTTCGCGACCTCCTTGACCAGCTCGGCGCCGATCTTCTCGTACGCGTCCTCGAGCTCGATCTCCTTGGCGATGGACACACCATCGTTGGTGATCGTGGGGGCGCCCCACTTCTTCTCGAGGACGACGTTACGGCCCTTGGGGCCGAGGGTGACCTTGACGGCGTCGGCGAGCTGGTTCATCCCGCGCTCGAGGCCGCGCCGCGCCTCCTCGTCGAACGCGATGATCTTGGCCATGTGAAGTGGTCCTCCCAGAGACGGGGTGGATTGCTCCGGACCGCGCTGGCGCCCGCGACGGACGGCCTACCTGCCGCGCGGTTCCTTGCCCCGCATGGCCTGGCGGGCCTCACCGACCCGGTCCTTCTGTCACTCTCAACGTCAGAGTGCTAACGCCAATGATTAGCACTCGGGCCCATCGAGTGCAAGCGCCCGAAGGGCGTCCTTGAGGGGTGGCGGTCGGGCGACGGGTGGGCGCAAGCGCCCGAAGGGCTCCTAAAGGGGTGGTGGGGATGCATGGGTACCCGGGCATGCCGAAGACCCGGGCATGCCGAAGGGTCCGTACCCCGTCAGGGACACGGACCCTTCTGACTGTTCGTTTCAGCTGCGTCGCGTCGGCGCGTCAGCCTACGGCCACGCGGACCATGTCGGCCTGCGGGCCCTTCTGACCCTGCGAGATCTCGAACTCGACCCGCTGGCCTTCCTCGAGGGTGCGGTACCCGTCCATCTGGATCGCGCTGTAGTGGACGAACACGTCCGCACCACCGTCGACCGCGATGAAGCCGTACCCCTTCTCCGCGTTGAACCACTTGACGGTGCCCTGAGCCATTCCTAACTCCCCTATTGCTGGCCCTTGCGCAGGACCGCACTCCGCGGACCCGGGTCAGACCTCACCCCCCGGATGTGGGGGGTGTGCGCCGGAACGCGTCGACCGCCGCTGAATGTATCCGTCCCAACGCCCTCTGCAACAGGTCAATCGGACGAGAATTCTGGGCACGGTCGAACGGTTAAAAGTGAGAAATTATGTGAAGTTCGGGCAAGCCGGACCGGACATAAGGAACCAACCCGACAATTCGTGCTCACACTTTACGCACAACTTGACGAGTTCTCATATGTGGCTCCGACCCCGGAGCCCTCGGGGAATCCGGGCAACTGTATCGCGATTCCACACACGGAATCGCCCCGTCCGGTTGTCCCCGGACGGGGCGATGCCAAAGGTGAGGAGGGGGACGCGGGGTCAGCAGCCGCCCGCGACCGCCGGGATGATCGAGATCCCGGCACCGTCCGGGGTCGCCGTGGCCAGGCCGTCGGCGAAGCGGACGTCGTCGTCGTTGACGTAGACGTTCACGAAGCGGCGGAGCTTGCCGGTGTCATCCAGGACGCGGGCCGAGATGCCCGCGTGGTTCTTCTCCAGGTCCGCCAGGACCTCGGCGAGGGTCGCGCCCTCGGCCGGGACCTCGGCCTGGCCGCCGGTGTAGGTGCGGAGGATGGTCGGGATTCGGACGTTGACGCTCATGCGAGGCCAGCCTCTCGGAACGAGTCAAGGGTGGGGCGGATGATGGCGGAGGGACCCGTGGTGGGGGCCACCGCGTCGAGGGTCTTGAGGCCGTCGCCGGTGTTGAGCACGACGGTCGTCAGGGACGGATCGAGCAGACCGTCCTCGATCAGCTTCTTGGTCACGCCGACGGTCACGCCGCCCGCGGTCTCCGCGAAGATCCCCTCGGTGCGGGCCAGCAGCTTGATGGCGTCGACGATCTGCTCGTCGTTCACGTCCTCCACCGCGCCGCCCGTACGGCGGGCGATGTCCAGGACGTACGGGCCGTCCGCGGGGTTGCCGATGGCCAGCGACTTGGCGATGGTCCGCGGCTTCTGCGGCCGGACGACGTCATGGCCGGCCTTGAAGGCGGCGGAGACCGGGGAGCAGCCCTCGGCCTGGGCGCCGAAGATCTTGTAGGGCCTGTCCTCGACCAGACCGATCGCGATCAGCTCCTTCAGCCCCTTGTCGATCTTGGTGAGCTGGGAGCCGGAGGCGATCGGGACGACGATCTGGTCCGGCAGCCGCCAGCCGAGCTGCTCGCAGATCTCGTACGCCAGGGTCTTGGAGCCCTCGCCGTAGTACGGCCGCAGATTGACGTTGACGAAGCCCCAGCCCTCGCCCGCCGGGTCGCCGATCAGCTCGCTGCAGAAGCGGTTGACGTCGTCGTAGGTGCCCTCGATGCCGACCAGGTCGCCGCCGTAGACCGCGGCCATGACGACCTTGCCCGCCTCCAGGTCGTGCGGGATGAAGACGCAGGAGCGGAAGCCCGCGCGGGCGGCCGCGGCGCCCACCGCACCGGCGAGGTTGCCGGTGGAGGAGCAGGAGAGGGTGGTGAAGCCGAAGGTGCGGGCGGCCTGGACGGCGATGGCGACGACCCGGTCCTTGAAGGAGTGGGTCGGGTTCCCGGAGTCGTCCTTGATGTGCAGCTCACCGGTGACGCCGAGCTCACGGGCGAGGTTGTCGGCCTTGACCAGCTGGGTGAAGCCGGGGTTCAGGCTCGGCAGATCCGCCACGTCCGCCGGGACGGGCAGCAGCGGGGCATAGCGCCAGATGCTGTTCGGACCGGCCTCGATGCGTCGGCGCAGCCCCTCCGGGTCGCCGGCCGGGAGCTCGTACGCGACCTCGAGGGGCCCGAAACAGGCCTCGCACGCGAAGATCGGACCCAGCTCGAAGCGCTCACCGCACTCCCGGCAGGACAATGCGACCGCGGGGCCGAAGGCACCGGAGGTGGAGGAGGTGGTTGAGCTTTCTACTGACTGCACGGCCATGGATGGCGAGGCCCTTTCTCCTCATCTTCCTCGCGACGCATTTCGCCACGAGACGGAATTGGCACCTTCCCGAGCTGGGAGCCTCGCTGCGGAATGCGAGATCAGCTGGAGGGTTGCCGGGGCTTCAACGGGCCGTTCCCTCTGCCCCTCTGGATGAGCGGTATGGCACCGGGCGGACCCGGGCGTTTGTCAGCATGAGCGTCATCGGTACGTCGGTAAACATCGAGGTCGACCCCGACATACGACGGTCATGCGCGTTGTTCAAGACTGTAACCGAAGGCCCGGATGGTTGAGGTAGCCGTCCGATGCGCGAGATGGATCACAGCGATCACAGCAGGGGAGACACACAGGTGCTGGATGAGGTGGAGCGCTGGCTGAAGCGTCGCTCCTGGTCGGCCGACGACCGTCCGCTGGGTCGCCTGCTGGCCGCGAAGCGGGCCGCGGCGACGAGCGTGAGCGTGGTCCTGCCCGCCCTGAACGAGGAGGCCACGGTCGGCGAGATCGCCGACACGATCCGGCGTGAGCTGATGAGCGAGGCGATGCCGCTGGTGGACGAGCTGGTGGTACTGGACTCCGGTTCCACGGACCGCACCGCCGAGGTCGCCGCGGCGGCGGGCGCCACCGTCGTCCCCCGTGACTCGCTGCTGCCCCGGCTGCCCGCGCTGCCCGGCAAGGGCGAGGTGCTGTGGCGGTCCCTGCTCGCCACGAGCGGCGACATCGTCTGCTTCATCGACGCCGACCTGCGGGAATTCGAACCGCGCTTTGTCTCGGGGATCGTCGGTCCGCTGCTGACCGACCCCGCGCTGCAGCTGGTGAAGGGCATGTACGACCGCCCGCTCGGCGAGATGGCGGGCCAGGGCGGCCGGGTCACCGAGCTGGTCGCCCGACCGCTGCTGAATCTGCACTGGCCCCAGCTGGCCGGGTTCGTCCAGCCGCTGGGCGGGGAGTACGCGGCGCGCCGCTCGCTGCTGGAGCGGCTGCCCTTCCCGGTCGGCTACGGCGTCGAGCTGGGGCTGCTGGTGGACGCGCTGCACACGGTGGGGCTCGACGCGCTCGGCCAGGTGGACATCGGGGTGCGCAAACACCGCCACCAGGACGGGCAGGCGCTCGGCCGGATGGCGGCCGCGATCTACCGCACGGCGCAGCTGCGGCTGGCCCGGGGCCACTTGGTGCGGCCGCGACTGACCCAGTTCGACCGGGGCGAGAACGGCTTCGAGCCGCGCACCACGGCGGTGGACACCGAGGAGCGGCCGCCGATGATCGAGATCCCGGAGTACACGGCGCGGCGCGCGGCGTGACGCCGGGCTGCGGCTAGGCGCCCACGGAGGGACAGCGCTCTGGCCACCCACGGAGGGACAGCGCCCTGGCGCCCACGGAGGAATGGCGTCTTGGCGCTTACGTGGCCGGAACCGGAATAGCACCTACGGGGCAAGAAACCGTACGTACGTTTGCGCGGGGCCGCGCCTGGCTAGGCTCGCGACATGGTAGTTCCGCGCACCGCTCCGATCCTGGTCGCGTCCAACCGCGGCCCGGTCTCGTACACCCTGGGCGAGGACGGCTCGCTCACCGCCCGGCGCGGCGGTGGCGGGCTGGTCTCCGGGCTCAGCGCGATCGGCCCCGAATCGGGCGGGGTGTGGGTGTGCGCGGCGCTCGGCGAGGGCGACCGCGAGGCGGCCCGGCGGGCCGGGGACAGCCATCTGAACCCCGGTGACACCGGCGGCCAGCAGGTGCGGATGCTCGACATCGCGCCGGACGTCTTCGCCGCCGCGTACAACGGCGTCGCCAATTCGGTGCTGTGGTTCATCCACCATCTGCTCTACCAGACCCCGGTCGAGCCGGTCTTCGACGCGGAGTTCACCGAGCAGTGGGCGGCCTACGAGAGCTATAACGCGGCCTTCGCGGACGCGCTCGCCCAGGAGGCGGTGGACGAGGCCGTCGTCCTGGTGCAGGACTACCACCTGGCGCTGGTGCCCGCGATGCTCCGCGAGCGCCGCCCCGATCTGCGGATCGGCCACTTCTGCCACACCCCCTGGGCCCCGCCGGACTACTACCGGCTGCTGCCGGACGAGGTCGCGGCGAGTGTGCTGCGCGGCATCCTCGGCAGCGACCGCGCCGCGTTCCACACCGAGCGCTGGGCCACCGCCTTCGCCGACTGCTGCGAGGCGGTGCTGGGTGCGGAGATCGTCCGGGACGGGGGTGGGGACGGCGACGGTGGTGGCACGGTGACGGCCGTGCGCTTCGAGGGCCGGGAGACCCGGCTGGGCGTCCACGGCCTGGGCGCCGACGCGGACTTCCTGCGGGAGCGGTCGCGCCAGGCCGATGTGGACGAACGGCTGAGCAGTCTGCGGGCGCAGATCGGGCCGGGCCGGAAGTCGATCGTCCGGGTGGACCGCACCGAGCTGTCCAAGAACATCGTGCGCGGGCTGCTGGCCTACCGGCGGCTGCTGGAGACCCGCCCCGAGTGGCGCGAGCGCGTGGTGCACGTGGCCTTCGCCTACCCCTCGCGCCAGGACCTCGCGGTCTACCGCGACTACACCGAGCGGGTGCGACGGATCGCGGACGAGATCAACGAGGAGTACGGCACGGAGGGCTGGACTCCGGTCGCCCTGCATGTGAAGGACGACTTCGCCCGGTCCCTCGCGGCCTACCGGCTGGCGGACGTGGCGCTGGTCAACCCCATCCGGGACGGGATGAACCTGGTGGCCAAGGAGGTCCCGGTGGTCTCCGAGCGGGGCTGCGCGCTGGTGCTGTCCCGGGAGGCGGGCGCGTACGCCGAGCTGGGCGAGGACGCGCTGGTGGTGAACCCGTACGACGTGGAGGGCACGGCCCGGGCGCTCCACGAGGCGCTGCGCATGAGCGACGCCGAGCGCGCGGACCGCACGAAGCGGCTCGCCGCCGCGGCGATCGCGCTACCGCCACAAGCGTGGTTCCTGGCGCAGCTGCGGGCGCTGTGACGGCTTGGTCCGGGTGACCAGCGCGCCCCGGGCGCCAGGCGTGACCCGGGTGACCAGCGCGACCCGGGCGCCAGGCACGACCCGGCTTACAGGCGCGGCCCGGGCGCCAGGCGCGATCCGGGCGCCAGGCGCGGCCCGGGTGACCAGCGCAACCCGGGTGCCGGGCACGACCCGGCTTACGGACGCGACCCGGGTGCCGGACACGACCCGGCTTACGGACGCGACCCGGGTGCCAGGCACGACCCGGGCGCCAGGCGCGGCCCGGGTGCCCGGCACGACCCGGGTGCCGGGCACGACCCGGCTTACAGGCGCGGCCCGGGCGCCAGGCACGACCCGGGTGCCCGGCACGGCCCGGCTTACGGGCGCGGCCCGGGAGCCCGGCACGGCCCGGGTGCCAGGCACGACCCGGGTGCCAGGCACGACCCAGGTGCCGGACACGACCCGGCTTACGGACGCGCCCCGGGCGCCAGGCACGACCCGGCTTACAGGCGCGACCCGGGTGCCAGGCACGACCGTGCCGGGCACGGCCCGGGTGCCAGGCACGACCGTGCCGGGCACGGCCCGGGTGCCAGGCACGACCCGGCTTACAGGCGCGGCCCGGGTGCCGGGCACAGCCCGGCTTACGGGCGCGGCCCGGGTGCCAGGCGCTGTCCCGCCGAGCCCTACGCGGCTTCGTCGCTGACCGCGGCGGCCAGGGCCGACAGCAGCTCCACCACGCCCGCCGGGCCGTCGACCACCAGGTCGGCCCGCTTGGCGAGCTCGGTCACCTCCGTGCTGCCGCTGCACACCAGCACCCCCGGCACGCCCTCCTCGCGCAACCGCTCCACCGCCGCGAACGCGGCCAGGTCGCCCAGGTCGTCGCCCGCGTAGAGCACGGCTTCCGCGCCCGTCCGCCGTACGTACTCGGTGAGCGCCACGCCCTTGTCCATGCCCGGCGGCCGCAGCTCCAGCACGAAGCGGCCGGGCTCGACGATCAGCCCATGGCGCTCGGCGAGCGCGTGCAGCGGCGCGCGCAGCCGCTCGAACGTGGCCTGGGGGGCCTCGGCGCGGCGGGTGTGAACGGCGACGGCGCGGCCCTTGTCCTCGATCCACGTACCGCGCGAGGCGCCGTGCTCCTCGAGGACGGCGGGGAGTTCGGCCTGGACGGCGGCGACGCCGGGGTGCGGGTCGGGCGCCTGGACCTCGCCGCTGCCCGCGTCCCAGCGCTCGGCGCCGTAGAGGCCGAGGACGACGAGCCCGTCCAGCCCCTCGGCCCCGGCGAAGCCGCCGTACCGTACGGCGATCTCGGCCGGGCGTCCGGTGATCACCGCGATCGAGCGGATCCGCGGGGCCAGCCGGGAGAGCGCGGGGACGGCGCCGGGGTGGGCGCGGGCCTGGTCGGGGTCGGGGACGATCTCGGCGAGGGTGCCGTCGAAGTCGAGTCCGACGACGGCGCGGCCGGGCCGTTCGAGGAGGGCGGCGAGGCCCTCACGGCCGGCGGCGGTGGTGGGTACGGGGACGGGGTGACTTCCCATAGCGCTGCCCATGGCGGTGACCCTACCGGGCCCGGCGGCACGGCGGGCTTCGCCCGAGCGTCCCCCCGATGAACGCCCCCGGGCACCCGCCCGGTGAACGGCTCGCGCGCGCCCGGCCGATGAACGCGCCCCGGCCGTCCCGCCGCCGATGCGCGTCAGCGCCGTTCGCGGCGCTCGTCCCTGATCCGGCGCAGCCGGTTGACGGTCACCGGGTCGTGCTCCAGGGCCCTGGGGTCGTCCAGCAGCGCGTTCAGCAGCTGGTAGTAGCGGGTCGGGGAGAGGCCCAACCGCTCCCGTATCGCCCGCTCCTTGGCGCCGGGGCCCGGCCAGCCACGCCGCTCCACGGCGAGCACGGCCAGGTCGCGCTCTGACAGCCCGGCATCCGGAGCCGGCTCCTGATCCCGCTCCCGCCCCTGGTCCTCGACCTGGTCGGCGGGGTCGTCGGAAGGGCCGGGGCCGGGCGTGTCCACTGTCATGCCCCCGCATTCTCCATGGCGTCGGCCTCGCGCTGGATCTGGCCCAGCACGCTCGCCGGGTCGCCGCCCTTGGCCACGGTCGAGCCGATCTTCTGCTTGATCAGCTTGCTGACCTCCGCCCAGGAGGTCTTGTCGGCCGGGTAGAACTCCGCGCTCTCCAGCTCGTCCAGGAACCGCCACAGCCGCTTGTACTCACGGTCGCCGAGCATCGTCTGCTCGACGGCGGTGGTCACCGGCAGCAGGTCGTACTCGGTGACGAAGTCCAGCACGTTGTCCTCGGTGTAGACGAAGTCGAGGAACTTCCCGATCTCCTTACGGTGGCCGTTCTGCTTGAAGGCCATCAGCCAGTCGGCGACGCCCATCGTCGACGGGGACTTGCCCCTGCGGCCGGGCAGCGGTGCGGTGCCGTACGCGATGCCGTGGCCGGACGCCTGCTGCATCAGCGTGGGATGGCCGTTGAGCATGCCGACCTCGCCGCGGGCGAAGGCGTCGAAAGTGTCCTGCCGGTTGGTGCGGGCCGGGGAGCCGGGGCCGGTGAGGTCCGCGCCGACGAGTTCGTCCCGCAGCCATTCGAAGGCCTCGATGTTCTCGGTGGAGTCGATGGTGTAGCTGCCGTTGGCGTCGGTGTAGCCGCCACCGCCGCTGAGCATCCACATCATGGTTTCGGCCTGGCACTCCTCGGGGCCGAGCGGCAGCCCGTACGGGATCTTCACCCCATTGGCCTTGAGCCGGACGGCCGCCTCCTTGAGCTCGTCCCAGCTGGTGGGGGCGGAGGATATCCCGGCCCGGTCGAAGAGCTTCTTGTTGTAGAAGAGCAGCCGGGCGCTGGCCACGAACGGCACCCCGTACTGCACCCGCCGCACCTCACCCGCATGGGCGATCGAGGTGATGAAACCGGCCTGGGTGGGGATGGAGAGCATCTCGTCGGCGCGGTAGAGCTTGCCCTGCGCGGCGTAGTCGGCGTACGCGCCGATCTGTGCGATGTCCGGGGCCTGACCGTTCTTGACCATCTCGGCCACCCGCCGGTCCACCTCGGTCCAGCTGTAGACCTTGACGTCGACCTTGAGGCCGCCGTTCTTGGCCTCGAAGGCCCGGGCCACCTTGTTCCAGTACTTCTGGGAGCCGTTGGCGGTGCTGTCGCCGTAGTCGGCCGCGACCACCTTCAGGGTGACATCACCGTCGGAGCCGGAGCTGTCGCTGCCACAGGCCGTGAGTCCTGGTGCCGTCGCCACCGCCGCGACACCCGCCGTTGTCAGGCCCAAAAACCGTCGCCGCTGCACCGCTGTTTTCCCACCCTATGGCTGTTTCATCCTCAAGGGTCCTCCCCCGAGGTCGAGCGAGTCTGCCTTGTAAACCTCCACAAGGTCTACACCATGGGCGTATCGCTTCGGTATCAGAGCCCAATTGCCCAGGTGAGCGGGGTGCTACACGCGTAAGTGGGATGTGTCACCCAGTCACAAACGGAGGGATTGGTTCACACCAACTCCCCCACGGGCAACGGCGTGATCTCCCGACCAGAAGCGGCGAGTGGACTAGACCTCTCATGGTGGATCGCGCGAGACTGTTCCATGTGAAACACGTCATCGCCCTGGATGTGGGCGGCACCGGTATGAAGGCCGCCCTGGTCGGGGCGGACACCACACTCCTCCACGAGGCCAGGAGGCCCACCGAGCGGGAGCGCGGACCCGAGGCGGTCGTGGCCGCGATCCTCGACTTCGCCGCCGAGCTGCGCGCGATCGGCGAGCGGCGGTTCGGCGGGCCCGCGCTGGCCGCGGGGGTCGGCGTGCCCGGGGTCCTGGACGAGGACCGCGGGGTGGCCGTCTTCGCCGCCAACCTCGGCTGGCGCGACGTCCCGCTGCGGGCGCTGCTCACCGAGCGGCTGGGCGGCATCCCGGTCGCGCTCGGCCATGACGTCCGGATGGGCGGGCTGGCCGAGGGGCGCATAGGAGCGGGCGAGGGCGCCCGGCGCTTCCTCTTCGTCTCCGTCGGCACCGGCATCGCGGGCGCCATCGGCGTCGACGGGCGCATCGACCCCGGAGCCCATGGCTCCTCCGGCGAGATCGGCCACATCGTCGTCCGGCCGGGCGGCGCCGCCTGCGGCTGCGGTCAGTCCGGCTGTCTGGAGACGCTCGCTTCGGCGGCCGCGGTGGGCCGCGCCTGGGCCGCCGCGAGCGGCGATCCGGCCGCCGACGCCGCCGACTGCGCCAAGGCCGTCCGGTCCGGCGATCCCAGGGCCGTGGCCGTGTGGGGGGAGATGGTGGGCGCGCTCGCCGACGGCCTGGTCACCGGCCTCACCCTGCTGGACCCCGGTGTGCTGATCGTCGGCGGTGGGCTGGCCGAGGCCGGGGAGACGCTGTTCGCGCCGCTGCGCACCGCGGTCGAGGAGCGGCTCACCTTCCAGCAGCTCCCCCGTATCGTCCCGGCGGCCCTCGGGGACACCGCCGGCTGCCTGGGCGCGGGTCTGCTCGCCTGGGACCGACTCTCCACGGAGGTAACCGCCTGATGGTCCAGCGAACGCATCTCACCGGCGCCCGGGTGGTCCTGCCGGACGGCGTGGTCGACAGCGGGCGGGTGACGGTCGAGGGCACGCACATCACGGCGGCAGGACCGGCGACCGGACCCGCGGCGGGACCGACGGCCGGACCCGCGGCGGATGCCGCGCCCGGCCACGCGGATTCCGGCGGCGAGCGGGCGCTCGACCTGGCGGGCGGCTGGATCGTCCCCGGCTTCGTGGACCTGCATGTGCACGGCGGCGGCGGTGCCTCGTTCTCGGCGGGCACCCCAGAGGAGGCTTTGACCGCCATCGGTACGCACCGGCGGCACGGCACCACCACGATGCTCGCCTCCACCGTCACCGGCGACCTGGACGACCTCGCCCGGCAGGCCGCCGCCCTCTCGGAGCTGGTGGAGCAGGGCGAGTTGGCGGGCATCCACTTCGAGGGGCCGTTCATCTCCCCCCACCGCTGCGGCGCCCACCAGCCCTCGCTGCTGCGCGCGCCCGATCCGGCGGATGTGCGCAAGCTGGTGGACGCGGCGCGCGGCACCGCTCGGATGATGACCCTCGCCCCCGAACTGCCGGGCGGGCTGGAGTCCGTACGGCTGCTGGCCGACAGCGGGGTCCTCGCGGCCGTCGGCCACACCGACTCGACGTACGAGGCGACGCTGGAGGCGGTCGAGGCGGGCGCGACCGTGGCGACCCACCTGTTCAACGCGATGCCGTCGCTGCTGCACCGCGCCCCCGGCCCGGTGGCCGCGCTGCTGGAGGACGAGCGGATCACCGTAGAGCTGATCAACGACGGCACCCATCTGCACCCCGCCGTCCTGGGGCTGGCCTTCCACCGGGCGGGCGCGGACCGGGTCGCCTTCATCACCGACGCGATGGGCGCGGCGGGCATGAGCGACGGCCGCTATCCGCTCGGCCCCATGGAGGTCGAGGTCAAGGACGGTGTCGCGCGGATCAGCGACGGGCCGACGGCCGGTTCCATCGCGGGCTCCACCCTCACCCTGGACCGGGCCTTCCGGCGGGCCGTCACGATCGACGGGCTCGGCGTCGAGGCGACCGTAAGGGCGCTGTCCGCGACCCCCGCCCGGGTGCTGGGCATCGCCGACCGGGTGGGTTCGCTCGAGCCCGGCAAGGACGCCGATCTCGTCGTGCTCGACGACGACTTCCGGCTGCGGGGCGTGATGCGCCGGGGCGCTTGGGTGGTCCATCCCGTACTGGGCTGAAGTGCCCTGATTTCAGGCAGCGGTGACGGTGTGATGACACTGTCCGACGCTGCCCGGAACGACGCGGAGGTCTGGGCCGAAGCCACTCGTTTTGGCATGATCGCTCAGGCACGGGAACGGGCACGCACGGCTCGGGTACGCACGGCTCGGGTACGGCACGGCTCGGGTACGGCACGGGCACGGCTCGGCACACAGTCGCATTCAGCACAGGAGTCTCCGTCCGGCGGGGGGACGGGAGAGGGGATGCCAGGGTGATCCTCACGGTCACGCTCAACACCGCCCTCGACGTCACCTATCGGGTGCCGGAACTGCGCCCGCACACCACCCACCGCGTCACCGAGGTCACCGAACGGCCCGGCGGCAAGGGCCTCAACGTGGCCCGGGTGCTGTCCGCGCTGGGCCATGACACCGTCGTCACCGGCTTCGTCGGCGGGGTCACCGGTGCGGTGCTGCGGCAGCTGCTCGCCGGGATCGCCACGCCCGGCGGCGGCCCCATGGGCTCTCGCGGCACGATCACCGACGCGCTGGTCCCGATCGCCGGCACCACCCGGCGCACCATCGGTGTCGTGGACGCCGCCACGGGCGACACCACCCAGCTCAACGAGCCGGGCCCGATCGTCACCACCCCCGAGTGGTCGACCTTCATGGACAGTTACGGCCGGCTGCTGCGCGAGGCCTCGGCGGTCGCGCTGTGCGGCAGCCTTCCGCCCGGGGTCCCCGTCGGGACGTACGCCCAGCTCATCCGGGAGGCGCATGCGGCGGGCGTGCCCACGCTGCTGGACACCAGCGGCGAACCGCTGCGCCGGGGCATCGCCGCCCGCCCCCACCTCGTCAAGCCCAACGCCGACGAGCTCGCCGGGCTCACCGGCTCCACCGACCCGCTGCGCGCCGCGCGCGACGCCCGGCGGCGCGGGGCACGGGCGGTGGCCGCCTCGCTGGGCCCCGACGGCATGCTCATGGTCACCGCCCACGGCGCCTGGCGCGCCAGCCCACCGCACCGGCTGACGGGCAATCCGACGGGCGCCGGGGACGCGGCGGTCGCGGGACTGCTGTCCGGGCTGGTCGAGGAGGCGCCCTGGCCGGACCGGCTGGCCCGCGCGGTGGCTCTGTCAGCGGCGGCCGTAAGGGCCCCGGTGGCGGGCGAGTTCGACCCCGCGGTCTACGACGAGGCGCTGGCGCGGGTCGAGGTGACGGAGCACCC
>NZ_JAAAYH010000022.1:0-49377 GCF_018035285.1 Streptomyces sp. MK37H
GAGTCGTAGCCACGGTCACCTAGCACCGCATCCGGGCGGTGTCGGGGGCGGCCGCGCTTGCCGCGCACGGGCGGCACGGCTTGGAGGAGTGGGAGAAGATCATTTCGTCGGCAGTTCCATGAGCACGTCACGCGTCATCCTCGACCCCCTCCAGGGCATCGCGGATGTCGTCCGCCTGGGGGGTGTTGGGGGGCCAGGTGGCCACCAGGCGTTCGAGGAGGGGGCGGTGCGTGTCGAGGTGGGCGGTGAGGACAAGGGCGCCGGCCAGTTGGAGCTCGAGTTCCGGGAGGCCGGTCAGCCGTACCGCGACTTCGGCGGCCTGGTCAGACTCCGCCGAGGCCAGCGCCCTTGCGCACGCCACCCGGACTCGCATCGGGCGGTCCTCGTTCAGAGCCATCGCGCCGAGCTGAGCGACAAGTTCTCGGTCCTCAGGGACATCGCAGGCGTAGAGGCATTGCCCGGCGGCGGACACGGCGCCATCGTCGACGACATCGCCGTCCACGACGCGCAGCGCGGCGGTGATCAGTGGAGCGTCCGCAGCCTCGGCGTGGTTCTGGATCGCCCACAGCGCGCTGGCCCGGTCCTGCCCTCCCGTCTCAGGCAACGTCGTCCCGCGCAGCACCCACCGGGCTCGGTCCAGCACCTCCACGGCGTACTCGTCCAGTGGGTTGCCGAAGCCCCACCGGGCTTGCCGGTCCTTATAGTGGAAGTACTCCAGCGCCGTGCACACTGCCTCCCGCCGCCCGGACCGTAACAGGTTGAGGAAGGCGGCGCACGGGTCCGGGTTCTGGTCCGCCGACTTGAGCAGTTCGTCCCGGTCGGCCGCCACAGCCGGGTCGTTGAAGCGGTGCCGTTCCCAGTACCCGATCGTCATGTCGGGAGCCTACTAATAGCGCTCGCAGCAGAGCATCACGGTCCCCCGACCGTCGCGGAGGCGACAGGGGGACCGCTTCCGGCACCAGACGCGACACGACCACGGTCCGGTCGCCCGACCTCAGCTCGAACATCACCAGCGGCATGCTGACGTCCCGTCGAGAACGGTCCTGGAGGTAGACCTCTTCGGCGGGGACGCCGCGGAGCTCGCCGAGCTTCACGGCGTCGATGACCCGCTTCGTCGTCGCCGTCCGCGAACTGACGATCCGGTCCCGGACGTCGATCGCGGCGACCCTGTCGAATGCGGCATCGATCTCGTCGGCCGTGATGACCTCGACCTCCGCCGTGATCCCGTTCCGGGCGCAGAAGTCGAGCATCTCTTGCGTCTCATCGATGCTGCCCACCAAAGTGCCCGCGAGCGAACGCCGGTTGTGCAGCAGCGAGAACACGTCGAGCGAGAGGGGTTTCTTGGGAACGCCGAGGTTCACGAACGTCCCGTCGAGTGCGAGCAACCCCAGGAAGGCGTCGTAGTCGAGGTCCGCGGGCACCGTGGAGAGGACGAGGTCGAACGCGCCGGCGAAGTCCGTGAAGATCGCCGGATCCGTTGACAGCCGGTAGTCGTCGGCACCGCGACGGCAGGCGCGTCCGGAGCGAGGCATGACGCCGTGATGGCCGGTGCGGTGATCGCCCCTGAGGGCGGCGTGGCGCGCCGTCAAGAGTTGGCGAGCGCGAGTGCCGGCACCCCGGACATGCCTCCAACTCTGAAGTGGGGCGATGGATACTTTCGCGGCTGCGCGGTCAAGCCAGGGGCTTTCGTTTAACTAGTGAATCCAGCACGGCCCTTGACCGGCAAGGGCAGGGTCCAAGACAGTCGTTCCGTGTGAGCGCTCTCTCGGCCCCATCGGCGCTCGCTCTGCCCACTGTGCCCGAGTTCCCGTAGCCCGATCTCCCATCACCCCACGCCAGGAGCGGGCTACGGGGGCTCGCACATCCCGTCACCGCTATTCCTTCGAACGAAAGCAGCCCCCCACATGTTCAGGATCACTTCCTCAGGTACGACGGCGGACGCCAAACCCCGCCGCCGACGACGCGTTCTGGCCTTCGTGGCCGCCCTGTCGCTTCCGGTGACCGGACTGCTGGCTCTCACGGTATCCTCCAACACCGCCGCCGCGGGCGAGCCCGCGGCCAAGGCCGAGTGGACCACCGTCTTCCAGGACGACTTCGACGGCGCGGCGGGCACCGGCCTGAACAAGAACGACTGGCTGTACGACATCGGCACCGGCTACCCGGGCGGCGCCGCGAACTGGGGCACCGGCGAGATCGAGTCGGTCACGGACTCCACCGACAACGTCTACCACGACGGTGATGGTCACATGGTGATCAAGCCGATCCGTGACGGTTCCGGGAAGTGGACCTCCGGCCGGGTGGAGACCCAGCGCACCGACTTCGAGGCGCCCGCCGGTGGGCAGTTGGAGATCAGCGCTTCCCTCAAGCAGCCCAACCCGGAGAAGGGCCTCGGGATTTGGCCCGCCTTCTGGGCCATGGGCGCCGACGCCCGCCCGGTCGGGGCCACCAACTGGCCGAGCATCGGCGAGCTGGACATCATGGAGGACGTCAACGGGCTGAGCAAGCACTCGAACACCTTCCACTGCGGTGAGTGGGCCGGCGAGTGCCACGACCCGGACGGGATCAGCAGCGATCTGCTGCCGTGCGACGGCTGTCAGACCGACTACCACACGTACTCCGTGATCGTGGATCGCACCGACACCTCCGCCGAACAGCTGCGCTTCTACCGCGACGGCAAGGAAACCTTCACGGTGAAGCAGAACCAGGTGTCCGCCGAGACCTGGAAGAAGGCGGTGGACCATGGGTTCTTCGCCATCTTCAACGTCGCGGTCGGCGGCTCTTACCCGAACAAGGTCTGCGGTTGCACCTCACCGGCGGCGGACACCACCTCCGGTGCGGGGATGAGCGTGGACTGGTTCTCCGTCAAGGTGAGCCAGTAGCGCCGCGCACATTCATCCAGGTAGCGGTGCGCCCGGTCCCACCAGCGCGGCGGGACCGGGCGCATCCGGGTGAGCGTTCAGGGCTGGAGCGCTTCCAGGACACCCACACCCGCGCATCCGGGCTCAAGCACGCCGGCAAGACGCGGCCAGTACGCCTAACGGGACTGATCGAAGAGCCAGTCGATGACGACGTCGTTCTCGTATGTCTGGGCCCATGCGAAGTGCGGGCTCACCGGCGTCGTTCCGGGCGTGTAGCTGGTGAACAGCACATGGCTGCCGGCCCGGCGGGCCCGGTTCAGCAGGGCCCTGGAGCGGGCTTCGTACTCCGCTTTCGGCAGGTCGTTGGCCCACTCCCCGCGGGTGACCTGTGCACCGGCGCTCTCCAGCGCGTTCATCAGCGTCCAGGTGCCGGGCTTTCCGAACCGCCCCTCGCGGTAGGGGACCACCGGGTCGTCAATGGAGTGGTCGGCCCAGATCGGGATGTGCGTGATCCTGTCCATGGTGGACGGGTCGCCCCAGCCGGCGGTGGCCAGGGCCGCGGCAAAGGTATGGGGACGCCTCGGGAGCAGGTTGAAGATGCCTCGCGCACCCGATGACAGGCCGACGAGATACAGCCGATCCGCGTCGACGGGGCGCTGCGGTGTGAAGGCGTCGATGAGTTCGACCAGCGCCGCGCGGACCTTGGGGTCGGTCCAGTCCGTACCGTCGGGTCCGTCCATGGGGCGGGGCAGTGGGATCTGGGGGGCGAGCACGAACGCCGGGTGGCGACGCTGGCGTTCCGGCTTGGCGAAGGTGACGGCGATGCGATTGGCGGTGAGCTGGGTCATGTTGTTGTCGGCGACCTCGCCACCGCCGTGCAGGGTGACGACGAGCGGATACCGCGTGGCCGCCCCCGGACTCCGCACGAACCCTTCCGGCTGGTACAGCCGGAAGGCCAGCTCGAATCCCGTGGAGTCGGTGAACGATCCCGCTGTGAAGTCGTCGACCACCGGGGTGATGACGTCGTCGTTCCGGATCGCCAACGGACCGGCCGCGAGCACCAGGTCACCACCGGGGGTCCGCACATCGGCCACCTGCCTGACGGTGTAGGCGCGATGGAGCGGCAGAGGGTCGGTGCCGGCGGCCCGCGCGTTGGCGTCGTCCGGGTCGAGCTCGATGACGAGGTATCTGCCCGGCCGTCCCGCGTTGGGGAGGTCGTCCGTCCTGGCCACGGTGCTCGGGTAGACCCGGGTGACCGTTCGGGCCGCGCTCTGCCCATCGAGGTCGGCGGTGACCTGGAACGCGGAGGGTGGGATGACGCCGCCCCGTATGTCGATGGGGTCCGCGTAGCGGATGGCGACGGCGGTCACCCGCCAGTTGTTCCTGGGTGTCACCTGTGTGATGAGGGCGGTCCGCAGAACGGGATTGGCTCCGGACGCCACCGGCCGTCCCGGCGCCGGGGCTTCGGCCGACGCCGTGGCCGTGTTGATCACCAACGAGCCGGTGACGGTACCCGCCGCCATGGCGAACGCCGTACGTCTGGTCATCTTTCTCATAGGTCCTCCGTAAGGTGTCGGGCGGCCCGAGCGGGCCGGACGTGGAGCCGGTCGCCTGGTGCGGGGAACCGAGAATGAGCGGTACGGCGGGGTGAGCGCCGACGCGTGGCCGGGCTGCGTCGTTCAGTGGGCGAGGCAGGTGGCGGGCGTCGCCGTATCACCCGTGAGTCTCCAAGCTGTGTTCGGACGGTGTCCAGCATCGAAACCGGGATCTGTCGATGCGTCATCCGCATCAATCCGGCCGCGTGCTCGTGCGCCCCACTCCCGGAGGCTCCAAGGCGTGAACAACGGTCTTATGCGCAAACGGCAGCTTCATATCCAAGGGCGAGGGGTGGCCCTGCCTCCACGCGCATCCGAAGCTTTGTTGCAAGCATGTCAACGCATGGCCCCCTTTGTGCGGCACACGGCCCTATCCGCCGAAAGGATCCCCAGATGCGTTCAGCGCCGCCTCCACCTCCGCCCAGCGGCGCGCCCGCCGAGAAGGAACCGGCCCCACGCTCGGTGACCGGCCGGGTTCTCAGCGTGCTGGACGCGTTCGCGGGAGAACGCCGTCGGCTGAGTCTCTCCGACATCAGCCGGCGAACCGGGATGCCGCTGGCCACTACGCACCGGCTTGTCGGCGAGCTGCTGTCCTGGGGTGCACTCGAACGGAACCGGAACGGCCGCTACGAGATCGGCCTGCACTTGTGGGCGGTCGCGGCCATGGCCCCACGTTGGCTGGAGCTGAGAGACGTGGCGATGCCCTTCCTCCTGGGCCTGTACCGGAAGACCGGGCGGCAGCAGGTTCGGCTGGCGGTGCTGGACGGCATGGAGACGGTGCTCGTCGAGCGGATCGGCGCCCCGGACACCGGCAGGGCAGGCGAACCGGTCGGCGGTCGGCGCCCGGCGCACGCCACCGGTGACGGCCTGGTGCTCCTCGCGTACGCGGGGGCCACTGTCCAAGAACGCTATCTGGTCCACCACGCCCCGGCGATCGGCCTGCGTCGCGTGCTCGCCGAGGTGGAGGGGACAGGCTTCGCGGTGAACGGCCGGTGGCCCGGCCCCGGGGGCACGGTGTCGGCCGCGGCCCCGGTGCGGGACGCGACGGGCGAGGTCGTCGCCGCCGTGTCCGTCGTCCCGGGGACCTCCGATGGCGGACCGAGCGCGCTCGCGCCCGTGGTCATGGCCACCGGCCGGACCATCTCCCGGGCGTTGTTCCGTCGGCAGAACGGCGCGTGAGCCGACGCCTCCAGAGGGCGCTGCGCGCGGAGTGGGCAAGAGCGGGCTCGCGGTTAGGGCTCCTGCGGCGGACCGCGGGAGCCCTGCGCGGGAGCCCTACGAAGATCCGCTCAGAACGGACAGGTGTCCTGCCAGCGCGTGACCAGGGAGGGGTTGTTCTTGTCCGCTTCCCGCGCGGCACCGCACAGGAACGGGCTGAAGCGGGTGTCGCCGTACAACCAGCGGCTGAAGAACGCCACGATCCACTTGCCCTGCTTGGCCTTGTCGCCGTAGCCCGTCATCGGGCAGAGATGGTCGCCGGGAACCTCGACGAAGAGCTTCTCGGCCTGGGACATGGAGTTGTACCAGGGCAGAGCGTAGGTGTTGCCGTGGGCGACGGGGTCGCTCTGACAGGTCATGAAGAAGGTGGGGTCGGTGACTCCGGAGAAGTTCTGGTTGGGGTTGTACGGGGCCAGGGGCACGCCCGCCTTGAAGCGGGAGTCGTCCCGGAGAGCCACCATCACACCGCCGCCGCCCATCGAGTGACCGGCCGCACCGAGCGTGCCGTTCACCTTCCCGTAGATCGGGTTGCCGGCGGTGGAGCTGAACGAGAGCAGTTGGGTGCCGGCGGCGCTGATCTGGCGACCGCGCGACGCGGGATCGTCGCCCAGCGCACGGGTGCCGACGTTGATGACGACGAAGCCCCAGGAAGCGAGGCGGGGCGCGAGCCACTGCAGGTTCTGCTGGGTGCCTTGATAGCCCGGCATCAGCACGACGCCCGGGTACGAGCCGCCGGCCGTCGGGTAGGTGATCGTGCCGGAACCGTACCCGTTCGGATTGGGAACGGTGTAAGTGGCGATGGCCAGCGGCCCGTTCGTGGCCTCGAGTGAAGCGGTCGTCGGATTCGGGATCGCCGCGCGGACGGAAGCGTTCTCGGTGGGCGGGCCGGCCGCGGGCCTGCTCCGGGACTGCCGCTCGGCGGCCGCGGTCGGTGTGACCGAGACGGTCAACAGCGCCGAGGCGAGGGTGGTCGCCAGCACGATCAGCACGGCCACGACGCGGGACCGGGACCGTAACGGGGAAGTCACTCTGGACGGACGACGGGTTGGACGCATCGATGTACCTCCAGGACGCGGCGCGGGTGCGCGCTGCGGAAGCGCAGCGCGACCGCACCGTAAATTGCGCCGGAGAAACCCGGAAGTCGGCTTTCTGCCCAGCGGAAGGGAAAACGGCATGCGGGGTTCTTCGACGGCCCTTGTGTGATCAGGGCGTGGCCCTGGCCCGTAGGAATCGGGCGTGGCCCTTTGAGTCTTGACCTTGCCCTGAGGTCAAGCTCCATGGTGCGTGTGGGCGACCGAGCCGGCGAGCTGAGGGTGCCTGGCTCTGCCCGAACCCGGACGAGGGGAACCTGCGGATGAGAGGGACCTGCAGTGGATGACGACGCTCTTCTGATGGAGCAGATGGCGTACTACAGGGCGGGTGCGGCTGAGTACGACCGGCCTTATGCGGAGCGCGAAGACCTCCAGGAGTTGCTTGCCGCCATCGATGGCCTCCCGATCTCCGGGGACGTTCTGGAGTTGGCGTGCGGGACAGGCCAGTGGACCTCGCTGCTCGCCGCGCGTGCCCATTCGGTGACGGCTGTCGACGCGGTGGCTGAAGTGCTGGACTTCGCTCGGGCGCGTACCGGGCTCTCCACCGTGCGGTTCCTCGAGGCCGACCTGTTCACGTGGCAGCCGCCGCGCCGTTACGACACGGTGTTCTTCGCCTTCTGGCTCTCCCATGTACCGCCGACGCGATTGCCCGGCTTCTGGAACAGCGTCGCCTCCGCCCTCGCGCCTGGGGGCAAAGCGATCTTCATAGACGACGGTCCCGCCGCGGCCGCCGAGGAGGAAGTCCTCGTCAACCAGCCGATCCCCGTGGCCCTGCGCCGACTCGACGACGAGAGCGAGTACCGCATCGTGAAGGTATTCCACGATCCCCGGACACTCACGGACGACCTCACAGCGCTGGGCTGGTCGGCCCGTATCCGGCTCATGGCCGGGCAATTCATCGGCATCGCGGAACCACCACCCACCTGAGGGGGTCAGGATCCCAGCGTGCATCCGGAACTGCGGCAGCGTCAGGGACTCCTCCACCGCGGCCGGCGGCCGGGCTGAGACGGCGACCAGCAGACGGGACGCGGTCAGCAAGGCGGAGACCACCGCCCCGGCATCGGACTCGGAGGCTGGAGAACGGCGCGGCATACACCCCTTCCACCGTCTCGACCCGCCGTACGGGGCACCGGCCGCTTCCCCTGCCCGCGCTCGAACGGGCTCACTCAGCCCTCGCCGGGCCGCACGACGACGGCGTTGGCCTCGACACGTCCGCTGTGTTCGAAACGGAGGGTGAAGGGCACCAGGTCTCCGGCCCGCCAGCGGGCCGTGGCCGGGACGGTCACATCACTGGTGAACGGTGACATGCCGAGCGTGCCGCCCGCCGGAACCGGCAGGGTCTCCGCGGCCTGAGGGTAGGCCGATCCCCGCCCGGTCATCCGGTGACGGCTGAGCGAGATCCCCCCGGTGACCGCGGAGGACGTCACCTCGACCAACCGGTCCCGCACACCGCCGGTGTTGGTGATCCGGAAGAACGCGGCGGTCCGGGGCGCTCCCGGGGCGGGCAGGAAGAGCCGTGCGTCGGTGACGTCGATACGCGGGGGCCGGCCCGCGTTGCCCGAGGCGGTCCACACGGCGAGACCACCCAGCGCCAGGACACAGGCGCAGACCGGAGCGACCGCGGCCCGCAGGGAGTCCATGAGGCGACGGTGGCTGGGCGTCCAGGAGGGGTTCGTCATCGGGCGGGTCTCCGTCTCGGTGTCGGGCCGCGGTCGCGGTCGCGGTCGCGGGCAGGCAGTCCACAAGCGGCGCACAGGAGCATCACAGTGGCGTCCGGGCGGCGGGCCGGGAGCGGCGTCTGCCGGTCGGTGACGGCTGCCAGACCCGCAGTCGCAGGCTGTTGCCGACCACGAGCAGCGAGCTGACCGACATCGCGGCCGCGGCCGGCATGGGATTGAGCAGGCCGACCATGGCCAGCGGCACCGTCACGACGTTGTAGCCGAACGCCCAGAGCAGGTTGGCCCGGATCGTGCCCAGCGCGCTGCGGGCAAGGCTGACCGCGTCCGCCAGGGTCTCGATGTCACCGCGTACCAGGGTCACATCGGCCGCCCCGATCGCCACGTCCGTGCCCGTGCCCATGGCGATGCCGAGGTCGGCGCCGGCCAGGGCGGCCGCGTCGTTGACACCGTCGCCGACGACGGCGACCCGGTTGCCCTGCTCCCGCAGCTCGCGGACGAGGGCGGCCTTGTCCTCCGGGGTACAACGGGCGTGCACCTCCTCGATGTGGAGGTCGGCGGCGACGGCGCGGGTGGCCGCCTCCCGGTCGCCGGTGGCGAGCACCGGTCGTACCCCCAGGCGGCGGAGCCGGTCCACGGCCCGGTAACTTCCCGGCCGCAGGACGTCCCCGATCTCGATCAGTGCCTCGGTCTCGCCGTCGACGCGGACCACGACCGGTGTGCGGGCGGCGGTCTCGCCGGCCGGAAGCGCCCGGGCCAGGGTGGGAGGCAACGCGTCGTCCGGGGCCAGGACCTCGATCAGCCGGCCCTCCACCCGCCCGCGGACGCCCCTCCCCGGCAGTGCGAGGAAGTCGGCCACGTCCGGAAGCGGCTCCCCGGCATTGGTTCGCCGGGCATGGGCGGTGATGGCACGCCCCAGCGGATGTTCCGATCCCTGTTCGACCGCGCCCGCCAGCCGGACCACTCGCTCCTCGCCGAGTCCGCCCGGCACGGCCGTGACCCGGGCGACGCTCATGTGCCCGGAGGTGAGTGTGCCGGTCTTGTCGAGCACCACGGCATCGAGGTGCCGCAGTCCCTCCAGCGCCCGCGCCCCGCTGACCAGGACACCGAGTTGGGCGCCCCGGCCGGTCGCCGCCATCAGCGCGGTGGGGGTCGCCAGGCCCAGCGCACAGGGGCACGCCACGACCAGGACGGCCACGCACGCGGTGATCGCCGCCTGCGGCTCGGCGCCGGCCCCGAGCCAGAATCCGAGCACCGTGACGGCCAGGGCGAGCACGACGGGGACGAAGACCCCCGCGACCTTGTCGGCGAGCCGCTGCGCCCGTGCCTTGCCCGCCTGGGCCTCGGTCACCAGCCGGGTGATACGGGACAGTTGCGTGTCGGCACCCACCGCGGTGGCCCGTACGAGAATCAGCCCTCCGGCGTTGACGGCGCCGCCGGTCACCGGCGCGCCGGGGCCGACCTCCACCGGCTCGCTCTCCCCGGTCACCAGGGAGAGATCGACGGCCGAGCCGCCGTCCACGACCGTGCCGTCGGTGGCCAGGCGCTCCCCGGGCCGGACGACGAAGACCTGACCGACCCGCAGTTGTCCGATCGGGATCAGGCGCTCGCCGTCGCCGTCGCGTACCGAGACCTCCTTGGCGGCCAGCCGGGCCAGTGAGCGCAGTGCCGCGCCGGTTCCCCGCCGGGCCCGTGCTTCCAGGTAGCGGCCCGCCAGGACGAACAGCGGTACGCCGACGGCGGCCTCCAGATAGATGTGGGCGACGCCGTCCGAGGCGGTGGGCACCAGGCTGAACGGCATCCGCATGCCGGGATCGCCGGCACCGCCGAAGAACAGCGCGTAGGAGGACCAGGCGAAGGAAGCCGCGACTCCCAGCGACACCAGGGTGTCCATGGTCGCCGCCGAGTGTCGCAGTCCGCGCGCCGCCCGCAGGTGGAAGGGCCAGGCTCCCCGGACGACGACGGGCGCGGCGAGCACGAAGCACAACCACTGCCAGTTGCGGAACTGCAGACCGGGAACCATCGACAGGACCAGCACCGGCACCGCGAGCAGGGCCGTGGTCACCAGCCGGTCGCGCTCCTGCCGGGCGTCCTCCGCTTCGTCCCCGTCCTCGCGCCGTCGCTCCCTGGGGGGCTCGGGGAGCGCGGCGGAATAGCCGGCCTGCTCGACGGCCGCGATCAGCTGGTCCGGGCCGACCCCGGGCGGATGGTTCACCCGGGCCCGGCCGGTGGCGAGGTTCACATTCGCCGTGACCCCGTCCAGCCTGGCCAGTTTCTTCTCGACGCGCCGCACACAGGCCGCACAGGTCATTCCGCCGACGGAGAGGTCGGTCACGACCGTCACGGAAGTCGATCCGGCGGCCATCAGCGCCCGCTTCCGTGGTCCGGGCCCATGCCGTCCATGTCCATGCCGCCACCGTCGTGGCCGCCGTCTGAGCCGTCCTGTGTCGTGCCGGTGCCGTGCATGCCGGGGGCGACGGGCCCGACGCTCGTGCCGACGGCGCAGGAAGCGGCGAACACCACCACGAGCAGCAGGAGGAAGCCGCACAGCGCCGGCGGGGGCAATGCTCCGGACAGCGACGCGGCCGCCCGGCGGCGGGCGGGTGGGTGGTTCTGCTCCATGTGACGAAACTCCGATCGCTTCGTACGGCTCAGCCAATCCAGCCGTACCGGTAGAGGAGTCGGAACGACCGGCACCCGAGTTCCGATGCCTCGCGGTGACGCGTGCCACAACAGGGGCACGGGCCATCGCCTGGCCCCGGCCGGCGTGTTCGGCCTGTCCGGCGAGCGCGTGACGGGCTCAGCCCTGTTCGTAATGGCTCGGTCTGCCGTGACGGTGGACGAGGCGGCCGAGCTGTTCCGCGCGGGTGCGGGGCATCAGGGTCCAGGTGCCGTCGGCGCGGTGCAGGGCGGCGGAGTGCCAGGGGGTGGCCCAGACGTCGGGGGCGTCGAGGAGGCGGATGCCGAACTTCGGGGCGCCGATGGGCTGGGGGTGAATGGACAACCGGACGGCGCGAGGGTGGTGCTCGGCGATCAGGTCGCCCCAGGCGCGACTGCGCTGAATGACGCCGTACGCGCGTTTGCGGCACTCGCGCTGGAGGGCGGAGCGGGTGCCGGTGAAGTCCGCGGTGTCCTCGACGAGGAATCGGGTGATGCCCCGGTACAGGGCCAGGGTGTGGTCCTCGGAGCGGACCTCCGCCCGCAGCGCCTCCAGGGTGGGGGCGTACCGCTGGTGCACCCGGGCGCGCTTGGTGCCGTGGGGCAGGTCGCCCAGCACATCGCGCAGGTCGAAGACGGAGAGGCGGTGCAGGTCCGCCTCCCGTATGAGGTGTCCGAGTGCGTCCGTGTAGGCGTCTATGTGGTCGTCCGGGACTCGGATCAGATCACCGAAGACATGGCCGTCGGAACAGATGATCACGCGGGCGCCCGGCGCGTGGATCCGCTCGATCTCCCCGCACAGGGTGTCCAGGAAGCCGAGGGAGAGGCGTTCGCCCTGGTCGGGGAGGTGGCCGAGGACCTTGGTGGGGTTGGGGGACTTGCAGGGGAAGCCGGGCAGGGTGAAGACCACGGGTTCTCCGGCGCGTACGAAGTCGGCGATCTGGCGCAGTTGGTGCGGGAATGCCACCACTCCCCCGGACGAGTCGGCCGTGCGGTGGTGCGGCAGGAGCAGGCTGAGGATGGCGGCGCTGATGCCGCTCGTGGAGCGGGTGCGCGGTGTGGTCGTCAGCGGCATGGGGGGCCTCCATGAAGGCGTGTGCGCTGCGGGCATGCGGGCATGGCCGTATGGCGCCGCGGCGTGGTGCGCCGGGCGCCTACGGGTGGGAACGGGGGATCAGCCGGGCCGGTCAGGGGAAGCCGGTGGTCACCGGCGCTGGGTCATACGCGCCGGTCGTAGCCGACGGGCAGGTGGTTGGTGCCCCGTCCGAGGACCGCCGGGATCCACTCGATGTCCTCGTCGTCGATGGCCAGGCGCAGTCCGGGGAGGCGGGCCAGGAGGGTGCCCAGGGCGATCTGGAGCTCGGCGCGGGCGAGGGCGGCTCCGGGACAGAAGTGGATGCCGTGGCCGAAGGCCAGGTGGGGGTTGGGCGAGCGGTCGAGGTCGAGTGCGTCGGGGTCGGGGAAGCGGCGCGGGTCGCGGTTGGCGGCGCACAGCGAGATGATCACCGAGTCACCGGCCGGGATCTTCGTACCGTGCAGAGCGCCGTCCTGGTCGAGGAAGCGCCATGTGGTCAGCTCGAAGGCGCTGTCGTGGCGGAGGAGTTCGTCGACCGCGCGGGGCGTCAGGTCCGGGTTGCCGCGCAGCCGGGCGAACTCGGCGGGGTGGCGGAAGAGGGCGATCAGGGAGGTGGTGATCTGGTTGGTGACCGGCTCCTGGCCGGCCACCAGGAGCTGGAAGATCATCGAGTCCAGCTCCTGCTGCGACAGCTCCCGGCGGTCGCGGGCCACGACGAGGCGGCTGAGCAGGTCGTCCTCCCGGTGTTCGCGCTTGTGGGCGACGACGTCGGCGATGTAGCTCTGCAGTCCGTGCAGGCGGGCCTCGTACAGCGGGCGTCCGGGGTCGGTGGGGCCCACCGGCTGGACGACCTTGCCCCAGTCGCGGTCGAAGCGGGCGGCCAACTCGGCCGGCAGGCCGATCACTTCGGCGAGGACCCGGAAAGGAAAGTGGGCGGCGAGGCCGGTGACGAGGTCCGTGGGACCGGTTCCCGGGAGGGCGTCGACGAGGGCGTCGGCCAGTTCCTGGAAACGGGGCCTCAGCCGCTCGATACGGCGCGGGGTGAAGGCGTCGGTGACGAAGCGCCGCATGCGGGTGTGCTGGGGCGGGTCCTGGTGCAGCAGGTGGACCTGGAGCTGGGAGTGTTGTGGCTCCGGCATGATCGAGGCACGGGCGCGCCAGTGGTCGTTGCCGCGGTCGTGGTTCTTGCCCAGGCGGTCGTCGTTCAGCGCGGCGTGGGCGGCCTCGTAACCGGTGACGAGCCAGGCGTGCACCCCGCTGGGGAACAGGACGCGATGGACCGGGCCGCTCTCACGCATCCGCTCGTACAGCGGATAGGGGTTGGCCTTGTACGGGCAGCCCATGAGCGGGACCGGGTCGGGCAGGGGTTCGCGTGGGCTGTCGGCGTCCATGGCGGGCAGAGGCTCCTGGAGGGTCATGCGGGGCGCTCCTCAGAGGGCGAGGTCGGGCTGGTAGTGGTCGAGCCAGAGGGCGAGGTCGACGACGCGTTCGAGGCGGAGCCGGTGGCCCCACCGGAGTTGATCGGGCGCGGTGTCGAGGCAGGGCTTGATACGGGTCTCGTCGGCGAGGGAGCGGACCCGGTCGTCGGCGAGTACGTCGCGGGCCATGTCCCGCAGGCCGCGGTTGTAGTCGGGGTGGTGGGTGGCCGGGTAGTGGTTCTTGGGCCGGTGCAGCACCGACTCGGGCGCCAGCCCCGTGCCCGCCGCGCGCAGCAGGCTCTTCTCCCGGCCGTCGAAGCTCTTCAGCGCCCAGGGGGAGGTGAAGGCGTACTCGACGAGCCGGTGGTCGCAGTAGGGGACACGCACTTCCAGGCCCTGTGCCATGCTCAGCCGGTCCTTGCGGTGCAGGAGCTGGCGCAGCCAACGGGTGAGCGACAGGTGCTGCATCTCGCGTTGCCGGTGTTCGGTCTCCGACTCGCCTTCGATGTGCGGTACGGCGGCCAGAGCGCCGCGGTACGTGTCATCGCGGAACTCGCCGATGCACAGGTCGAGTTCGGGGTTGAGCGGCATGGCGGCCTCGTCGCCGGTCACCAGCAGCCAGGGGAAGGTGGGCGCGGCGAGCGCGTTGAGGTCGTGGAACCAGGGGTAGCCGCCGAAGACCTCGTCGGCGGCCTCACCGGACACGGCGACGGTGGAGTGTTTCCGGATCTCCCCGAGGAGGAGGTAGAGGGAGGTGTCCATGTCGCCGACACCGATCGGCGAGTCGCGGGCCACGACCACGGCCTTGCGGCGCTCGGGGTCCAGCAGGGCCCGCGGGTCCAGCACGACCGTGCTGTGATCGGTGCCGATGAACGCGCCCGCTTCCGTGGCGTACGGGGTGTCGTGGCCGGTGCGCAGGACGTCGCCGGTGAAGCTCTCGGCCTGGTCGCTGTAGTCGACGGCGTAGGAGCGGATGCGGGCGTCCGGGCCCTCGCGCAGGCGCAGTTCGTCGGCGAGCAGGGCGGTCAGGACGGTGGAGTCGATGCCGCCGGACATCAGGGAGCACAGGGGGACGTCGGCCTCCAGCTGGGTGCGGGCGGCGGTGCTCACCAGGTCGTGCACGCGGGCGACGGTCGCGTCCCGGTCGTCCGGGTGGGCGCCGACCTCCAGCTGCCAGTAGCGGCGTTCGCGGATGCCGTGCCGGTCCAGGAGGAGCAGGCCGCCGGGCTCGACCTCCCGCACGCCCGACCACACCGTCGGACCGGTGTTGAACAGCAGGCTGTACGCCTCGCGCAGCCCGTCCGCGTCCACCCGCGGCCGTATCTCCGGGTGGGCGAAGAGTGCCTTGGGTTCGGAAGCGAAAGCCAGACCGCCGTCGACGGCCGCCCAGAACAGGGGCTTGACACCCAGCCGGTCGCGGACCAGGAGCAGCCGCCGCTTCCGCTCGTCCCACACCGCGAACGCGAACATGCCGTCCAGGTGGTCGGCCACCGCCTCGCCCCACTCCGCGTAGGCGCGCAATACCACCTCGGTGTCACTGCGGGTCCGGAACTCGTGGCCCAGGTTCCTCAGTTGGGCGCGGAGCTCATGGTGGTCGTAGATCTCACCGCTGTAGGTGAGGACGCTCGCCGGGACATCCGGCCGGTCGGTCATCGGCTGTACGCCGCCTTCGATGTCGATGACGGCCAGGCGGCGGTGGCCGATCGCGGCGTGCTCGCCGAGCCAGACTCCGCCCGCGTCGGGCCCGCGCGGGGTGAGCGTGGCGGTCATGGCCTCGATGACCGGGGCCTGGGTGCGGGCGTCCTGGTGGAAGGACACCCAGCCGGTGATTCCGCACATGGGTACGACTCCTCGGTGAGGGCTGGGCTCGATGGCTCAGCGGGGTGCGGCGGGTGCCGCGTCGGTGGCGTTCTCGGGGCGGTTCGCCGGACCTCGGGCGGGCAGGGCGAGCAGTGGCACGGCGAGGCAGGCGGCGGTGGCGGCCAGCGCCAGGCCCGTCCGTGCGCCGCCGTCCGGGCCCGTCAGCCTCCAGGCCGCCGTGGCGAGAGCCGGGCCGAGCGTGAAGCCGAGGCTGCGGGCGAGCTGAACCGTGGAGCCGACCGTGGCGGCGCGGCCCGGCGGAGCGGCGCCCATGACCAGGGCCTGGGTGGGTCCGCCGGTCAGCCCCATGCCGAGTCCGGCCAGGACCAGCCGCCAGGCCACCTCGGGCGGGGACCAGCCGTCGCCCGGCAGGACGAGCAGCAGCAGCCCGGTGGCGGTGAGGGCGGCACCGGTGACCGCGACGGGCCTGGCACCGTAGCGGTCGGCGAGCCGTCCGCCGAGGGGGCCCGCCAGCCCCACGCCGAGAGGGAAGGCGAGCACGGTCAGGCCCGTGGTGGTCGCGCTGGCGTCCTCGTCGTGCTGGAGGCGCAGGGCGACCACGTAGTGCATGGCGGCGAAGCCCACCGCCAGGGCCAGCACCGCGCCGTGCACCCGCAGCAGCCCCGCGGCCCGCAGCACAACGGTCACCGGACGGCCGCCCGGGCCCCGCAGCCACCACCACAGCGGCGGTACGGCGACGAGGGCGAGAGTGAGCCAGGCGGGCGTGTCGGAGACCAGGGTCAGGGACAACAGCAGGATCGTTACTCCTGTAGCCACCAGGGCCGTATCGGCAAGGGAGCGCCGGTCCGGGCAGCGCGGGCGCCCGCCCCGGGGCATCGCCCGCCACACCACTGCCAGCGCCACCAGGCAGAGCGGGATCTTGACCAGGAAGATCCAGCGCCAGCTCAGATGGTCCAGGACCAGCCCTCCGACCGCCGGTCCGATGACGGCGCCCAGGGGGCCGAGGGTCGCCGGCACGCTCATCGCGCGCCCGCGCAGTTCCGGCCGCACGGAGCGGATCGCCAGCACCGGCATCAGCACGAACAGCACGGCGCCGCACGCGCCCTGTCCGATCCGGGCGGCGATCAGCCAGAACGCCCAGGGGGACGCGGCGGCAAGCGCGCTGCACAACCCGAAGCCGGCGGTCGCGGCCAGCAGCGCGGGGCGGACGCCCATGTCGTCGAGCCAGTGACCGACGGGCAACATAAGGGCGACGACCGGGAGTTGATAGCCCAGGATCACCCACTGCGCCACTGCGGCCGGCACCCTCAGGCCCTCGGAGATGTCCGCGAGCGCCACGTTCACGATGTTCATGTCGAGCATCGCCACGAACGACAGCACCCCTGACACGGAGACCAGGAGCCAGCGGTCGCGGACTTCGGGTACGTCCCCGCGCCGCTCCGTACCGGAAGCGTCGTCCGTCATGCGCCCTCCCTCTGGCGAATGGGCTGCCGAACGACAGCCTCGTCCTAGAAGTCGGGCGAGCCGGAGGGTGAGTTCCCTGACTTACCCGGAAATACCATCGCGTTTTCCCGATGATCGAGGGCGATCAGCGGGTCCCCGGTCAACGGGTGCTCGATCACGGCCGCGCGCACGCCGAACACCTCGGCCAGCAGGGCCGGTCGCAGCACGTCGCGGGGTGCGCCGGAGGCGACCACGCGGCCCTCGTGCAGGACGTGGAGCCGGTCGCACACGGAAGCGGCGGCATTGAGGTCATGCAGCGAGACCAGGGTCGTACGACGGCGGCCGCGCAGCAGGGCGAGCAGTTCGACCTGGTGGCGGATGTCGAGGTGGTTCGTCGGCTCGTCCAGGACCAGGACGTCCGTCGCTTGGGCGAACGCGCGCGCCAGCAGCACGCGTTGCCGTTCGCCACCGGACAGCTCGGTGAAGCGCCGGGCGGAGTGGTCCGCCATGCCGACATCGGCGAGGGCACGGGCGACCATGTCCCGGTCGGCGGCGTCCTCCCCGGCGAACGCTCGCTTGTAGGGGGTGCGCCCCATGGCGACGACCTCACGCACGGTCAGCTCGAAGTCCTCGCCGCGCTCCTGCGGAAGGGCGGCGATGTGCCGGGCCGACCGGGCGGGGCTCAGCTCGCGGATGTCGGTGCCCTGGAGCAGAACGCGCCCGGCGGCGGGCTTCAGGTGCCGGTACACGGTCCGCAGGAGCGTGGACTTGCCGCTGCCGTTGGGCCCGACCAGGCCGGTGATCTCGCCCGCGGCCGCGATGAGGTGAGCGCCGGCCACCACCGTGCGTCCGGCATACGCGACATGCAGGTCCTCGATGTCGATCCCCAACCGACGCTCCCCCGGTCCGTCCTCGGCTCCCACTTCCTCGGGCAGTACCGCGTCTCCTGCCCTCCGTCCGGCCCTCAACTCCCGCTCCCCAACCGCCGGTCCAGCAGATACAGCAGCGCCGGAGCGCCGATCAGCGAGGTGACGACCCCGACCGGCAGTTCCTGCGTGTCCATGGCCGTGCGGCACACGAGGTCGACCACCACCAGCAGCAGCGCGCCGAAGAGCGCCGACACGGGCAGCAGGCGACGGTGGTCACCGCCGACGACCAGGCGGCAGACGTGGGGGACCATGAGCGCGACGAAGGCGATGGCCCCGGAGACCGCGACGAGGACACCGGTGAGCAGGCTGGTGACCGCGAACAGCTTACGGCGCAGCCGTACGACGTCGATGCCGAGCCCGGCGGCCGTCTCATCACCCATCAGCAGCGCGTTGAGCCCTCGGGCCCGGGCCTGGAGCAGCAGCAGGACCGCCGGAACCGCCACCGCCGGGGCGGCCAGCAGGGGCCAGCTCGCGCCGCTCAGGCTGCCCATGAGCCAGAACAGCACACTGTGCGTCTGCTGCTCGTCCCCGGCCTGGAGGACGAGGTAGCTGGTGAAGCCGGACAGGAACTGCCCGATGGCCACCCCGGCGAGCACCAGTCTGAGCGGCGCGAATCCCCCGCCGCGCCGGGCCACCGCCCAGACGAGAGCGAAGGTGGCCAGGGCTCCCGCGAATGCGGCGCCGGACAGGCCGAGACCCAGGGCGCCCCCGGTGCCGAGGCCGAGGACGATGGCGGCGACGGCACCGAGGGAGGCGCCATTGGAGACGCCCAGGAAGTACGGGTCGGCCAGCGGGTTGCGGACGAGGGCCTGCATCGCCGTACCGACCAGACCGAGCCCGGCACCGACCAGCGCGGCCAACAGGGCGCGAGGAAGGCGCAGTTGCCAGACGATCAGATCGTTCGTGCCGGGCCTGGGAGCGTGGCCGGTCAGTCTGCGCCAGACCACGCTCCACACCTCACCCGGCGGGATCGACGTGGAGCCCCAGGCGACCGCCGCTGTGAGGGCCGCGAGCAGCGCGACCGCGAGGAGCAGCGCCAGCGGCCCGGTGGGCACGGAACGCCGCGTACGCGCGGGGGCGTCGGTGCCCTTCCCTCTCACCGTGACATCGAGCACGGTCAGCCGACCTTGCCCGGGTAGAGGGTCTTGGCGATCTTCTGGACGGTGTCGGCGTTCTCGACGCCGGCGATGGTGGTCTGCTCGGAGCCGATGCGCAGGAAGTGGCCTTCCTTGACGGCCTTCAGGCCCTTGGTGGCGGAGTTCGACTCAAGCCACTTCCGCGCCTCGTCGAACGCCTTCTTGTTCGCCGCCTCGCTGCCCCGGTTACGGACGCCCAGCTGGATCCAGTCCGGGTTCCTGGCAATGACATCCTCCCAGCCGACCTGCTTGTAGTCGCCGTCGCAGTCGGCGAAGACATTGCGGGCACCGGCCAGAGTGATCACCGCGTTGGCGACCTGCCTCTTGCAGACGGCGGTGGGCTGCTTGGTACCGGCGTCGTAGTCGAAGAAGAAGTACGTCGGCCGCTCAGCCTCCGCCGTCGTGCCGACCGCTTTCTGGACAGCGCCCACCTTCTCCTTCATGCCGTCGACGAGTTCCTTCGCCTTCGCGCTCGTGCCGGTGACCGCGCCGAGGGAGGTGATGTCGGCCTCCACCGCGGACAACTCGGTCAGCGCGCGCTTGTTCCGCGCCGCACAGGCGGTGGACTTGAGGTAGATGTGCTTGATCCCGGCCGCCTTGTACTCCTCCTCCGTCGGAGCGTCGCCCATGCCGCCGCCCATGTTCATCGAGGCGAAGGTGTCGATGTACACATCCGCACCGGAGCCGAGGAGCTTCTCCTTCGGGATCACGGATTGGGCGAGCACCTTCACCTTCCGTGCCCGCGTGTCGAGTTCACCGGGCAGCCTGCCCTTGCCGGGCGGGAAGCCGGTGCCGAGCACCTTGTCACCGGCGCCCAGGCGGAGCAGCAGCTCCAGGCTGGAGGCGTTACTGGTGACGATCTTCTCCGGGGCCTTCGAGAACGTGGTCTCGGCGCCCGTGCAGTCGGTGACGGTGACCGGGTAGTCGCCGGTGGCGGGCTTCTCGGCGCCGGCGCTCGCCTTGCCGCCGTCCCCGCTGCCGCCTCCGTCGCCGCAGCCCGCCACGAGGAGGCCGCCCAGCACCACAGCCGTCGTACCCCACCACACACGAGAACGCATCGAAACTCTCCTGGATCCACTTGCCACACGGGGAGGGAACGTCGCCCCGGTCCAGTAGTCGTGGCGCACAGGGCATCGGTTCCCGCCCATTGGGAGGCATGCGAATGCCTCCCCGCGGCGGCGTCGCGCGTTCTCGCTCCTGGACTGACCGGCGAGGATGGCGCGCGATCCGAGGGCGTCCCAGTCGAGGGTGACCGAAGGCCACGAGGGTGACCGACGGCTACGAGGGTGACCGACGGCTCGCCGACGAGGGCGGGCCGCCGCCGGGTCCCGCCGCGGCGCGGATCGCCGTGGTCAGGAGGGGTCCTCGTCCAGCTTCTCCACCACACGTTCGGAGACCTGCGCCAGCGTCCGCAGCTCCGCCGGTGTGATGTGGTCCAGGAACAGATCGCGGACCGCTTCCACGTGGCGGGGGGCAGCGGCCTCGATCATCGCGCGCCCGGCGTCCGTGATCACCACAAACGCACCACGGCCGTCCTCGGCGCACTCGTCCCGGACCACCAGTCCCCGCTTCACCATGCGGGCGATGTGATGGGACATCCGGCTCTTTTCCCATTCCAGCGCCCGGGCGAGATCCAGAATCCTGCGTCGCCCGTCCGGGGCGTCCGTCAGCTCGACCAGCACGCCGAAGTCCGCGGCCGACACATTCGACTCCGTCTGCAACAAGCGCGACAACCGGCCCCGGAGCCTGTCGTGCAAGCGGAGGAAGCTCCGCCAGGCCTGCTGCTCCTCCGGCGTCAGCCATCGCACCTTCTCTTCCATGGGAGAAAGTCTAGACGTAGTTGATAGTTCACCGAACGCTCGCCCCGGCCCCGGTGGGCCCGACCTCGCACCCGGCCACCCACTTGGTTGACATATCAATTACATTGAGTCGATGATTGACGTGTCAACCAGACATCCGTCCGGGAGCAAGCGCGCTAGGAGAGGTCCATGACGGCCACAGCCTTCGAAGTGGGGCTCAATTCGTTCGGCGAGGTCGCGACCGATGGCGGCCGGCCGCTGAGCGACGCCGAGACCGTTCGTCTGATCGTCGAGGAGGCCAAGCTGGCAGAGGCGGTCGGGCTCGACGTGTTCAGCCTCGGGGAGCACTACCGTCCGGGCCACACCGACAGCGCCACTCCCGTCCTGCTCGCCGCCATCGCCACCGCGACGGAAAGCATCCGGCTCGGCACCTCGGTCACCGTACTGAGCACCAACGACCCGGTGCGGCTGTACCAGGAGTTCTCCACCCTGGACGCCGTGTCGAACGGGCGCGCCCAGCTCGTGCTGGGGCGGGCGTCGGCCACCGAGTCGTTCGCCCTGTTCGGCCATGACCTCGCCGACTACGAGGAGCTCTTCGAGGAGAAGCTGGATCTGTTCATGCGGCTCCAGCGCGAGGAGACGGTGACCTGGTCGGGCAGGTTCCGGCCCCCGCTCGTCGAGCAGCGACTGCACCCCCGGATGCCGCCCGGCGGCATTCCCACCTGGATCGGTGTGGGCGGCAGCCCGAACTCCGTGGTGCGCGCGGCCCGCTACGGACTGCCGCTCATGCTCGCCGTCATCGGCGGCCGCCCGCAGCGCTTCGCCGGCCACGTCGAGCTCTACCACCGCACACTCGAGCAGTCCGGGCACCCGGTGCGGCCGGTCGCCCAGCACTCGCTGGGGCTCGTCGCTGACACCGACGAAGAGGCGATCGAGACCTGGTGGCGGTACTGGCAGCCGGCCGTCGCCCGGCTGGCCCAGGAGCGCGGGTTCTACAAGCCGACCCGCGAGCGCTACGAGGCGGAGATCGACACGGGCGCTCTCTTCGTCGGCTCTCCCGAGACCGTCGCCCGCAAGATCGCCACGATGGCCCGCGATCTGCGCCTGAGCCGTTTCGACCTCAAGTACGACGTCATGAATCTGCCCCGCGAGGCCCGTGCCCGCTCGATCGAGCTGCTGGGCCGCGAAGTGGCCCCACGGGTGAAGGAACTGCTGGCGAAGGAGCCCGTCCATGTCTGATCTCGTCTTCGGCCTGGACACATTCGGGGATGTGCCGGACGACGACTCCGGCAGGCCGGTCTCCGACGCCCGGGCCATCCGGCAGGTCCTCGACGAGGCCGTACTCGCGGAGGAGATCGGCGTCGACGTCATCGCGCTCGGCGAGCATCACCGCCCGGAGTTCGCGATCTCGACCCCGGAGACCGTGCTCGCGGGCATCGCCACCCGCACCAGCCGTATCCGGCTGTCCTCCGGCGTGACGGTGCTGAGCTCGGACGACCCGGTCCGCGTGTTCCAGCGCTTCGCGACCGTGGACGCACTGTCGAACGGCCGGGCCGAGATCATCCTCGGGCGCGGCTCCTTCACCGAGTCGTTCCCCCTCTTCGGCTACGACCTCGCCGACTACGACGTGCTGTTCGAGGAGAAGATCGAGCTCTTCGCGAAACTTCTCGAGGAGAAGCCCGTCACCTGGAGCGGCACCAAGAGGGCGCCGCTGGAGGGCGCCGATGTCTTCCCCAAGACCGAGTCGGGGCACCTGACCACCTGGGTCGGTGTCGGCGGCTCACCCCAGTCGGTCGTCCGCACCGCGCAGTACGGGTTCCCGCTGATGATCGCCATCATCGGCGGCTCCCCACAGCGCTTCGCGCCCTATATCGACCTCTACCACCGCGCCACCGACAAGTTCGGTACGACCGCTCATCCGGTCGCCATGCACTCCCCCGGCTTCATCGCCGACACGGACGAGGAGGCCCGGGAGCTGCACTGGCCGCACTACAAGGTCATCCGTGACCGCATCGGCGCACTGCGGGGCTGGCCGCCCATCCGCAAGGACGAGTACGAGACCGAGATCGAGCACGGCTCCCTCTACATCGGCTCGCCCGAGACCGTCGCGCGCAGGATCGCCCGCGCCATCGAGGCGCTCGGCGTCGGCAGGTTCGACCTCATCTACACCACGGGCGCACAGCCGGTCAGCGCTCGTCTGCGCGCCGTCGAGCTGTACGGCACGAAGGTGATCCCGATGGTCCGGGACATCCTCGCGGGCTGACGCGCGAACGGACGCGAACGGAGAAGACACGAACGGAGAAGACATGCCCACCACCGCAGTGCGTACCGTCGGCATCCTGGGGGCGGGAAAGGTCGGCACGGTGCTCGCACGGCTGGCCCTGACGGCCGGCCACCGCGTCCTCATCGCCGGTTCCGGCGACCCCGCGAAGATCGCCCTCACCATCGACGTCCTGACCCCCGGCGCGGTCGCGGTCGCCGCCGAGGAGGCCGCGGCCGGGGCGGACCTCGTCGTCCTGGCGCTCCCGCTCGGCAAGTACCGCGGCATTCCGGCCGAAGCGTTGCGCGGGAAGCTCGTCATCGACGCGATGAATTACTGGTGGGAGGTCGATGGCAGCCGCGAGGACCTCACCGACCCGCTCACCTCCTCGAGCGAGATCGTGCAGGAGCACCTGGCGGGCGCGCGTGTGGTCAAAGCGTTCAACCACATGGGCTACCACGATCTCGAGGACGGCGCGCGGCCCGCGGGCACGCCGGGCCGCAAGGCGATCGCGATCGCCGGGGACGATCCGGCCGACCTCGCCACCGTCGCACGCCTCGTCGACGCCCTCGGCTTCGACCCCGTCATGGCCGGAGGGCTCGCCGAAGGCGTACGGCTCGAACCGGGAACGGAGCCCTTCGGCGCCAACGTCGGCGCGGCGGAGCTGCGCGCGATGCTCGGCCGCTTCCCGGAATCCGCGCGCGGACGGGCCGTGACCAGCGCACGGACCGCGGCCGAACGCGCGGCCTGACCGCTTTTGCCTCACCGGTTGACGCGTCATCTACCTTCCTCTACTTTGGATGACAGTTCAACCATTCCTCTGTGGGCCCGCCAGAGGGTCCGCACAACCCGATCACCAGAGGGATCTGTACCTGTGAACGTCACCTTGTGGGCTGTCGCGGCCCTGCCCGCCCTGGTCTTCCTCGGAGCCGGCGCCGCCAAGCTCGCCCAGTCCAAGGAGAAGCTCCTGGCCAGCCCGTCCATGGGCTGGGCCGAGGACTTCTCGCCAGGGGTGATCAAGACGATCGGCCTGCTCGAGGCCCTCGGCGCGATCGGGCTGATTCTGCCCGCGGCGGTGGACATCGCCCCGGCACTGGTGCCGCTGGCCGCTTCCGGTCTGGCACTGATCATGTTCGGCGCCGCGATCACGCACAGCAGGCGCGGCGAGGCCCAGTCGGCCGCCGTGAACGCGGTGCTGCTGGCGCTCACCGTCTTCGTGGCCTGGGGCCGATTCGGGCCCCACTCGTTCTGACGGCAACCGCAGGAAACAACCCGGAACACCGATAAGGAAACCTCATGACCAGGATCGGCATCATCCTCGGCAGCACCCGCCCCAACCGCAATGGCGAGCAGGTGGCCAAGTGGGTCTACGACATCGCCTCCCGGCGCGGCGACACCGAATTCGTCCTCGTCGACCTGCGTGATTTCCCGCTGCCGCACCTGGACGAGCCGCTGCCCCCGACGATGGGCCAGTACCAGGGCGAGCACACCAAGAAGTGGGCGGAGAAGATCGCCTCCTTCGACGGGTTCGTCTTCGTCACCCCGGAGTACAACCACAGCACGTCCGGCGTGCTCAAGAACGCCATCGACTACCTCTACGCGGAGTGGAACAACAAGGCGGTCGGTTTCGTCTCCTACGGCGGGGTCGGCGGCGCCCGGGCCGTGGAGCATCTGCGGCTTGTCGTCGGCGAGTTGCAGATGGCCGATGTGCGCCAGCAGGTGGCGCTCTCGCTGATCACCGAGTTCGAGAACTTCAGCGTCTTCAAGCCCGGCGACTACAACGTGGACTCGCTCAACACCCTGCTCGACCAGGTCGTCGCCTGGAGCGGAGCCCTGGCGCCGCTCCGCGCCTCCGCCTGAACCGCCTCGGGCGCGGCCGGACCCGTTTCCGGGTCCGGCACCCGAACACCCGGCGACCCCCGTACGGCTCCGTGGCCTGACGGCTCGCCCTGCCCGGCAGCCGGCCGTTTGTCAGCTGCCGGTGGACCGGACGGTGCTCATGATCTTCTTGATCTGGGCGTCCGTCAGCGCCTTCGGAACTCCCTGGTCCGCGTAGATCACCCAGCCGTGCATCGTCCCGTCGGGGAGCTTCTGCGCGACGCTGTGCACGACGGCCTTCGGCGGAACGCATGAGCTGGGACGGTTGGTGACGGTGACCTGGGCGGTCGCGGTGTAGCCGTCAATACCCCCCTGCTTCCACGGCTTGGCCTCACTGACCTTGATCTTGGGCTTGTGGTCCGCGCCGCCGTACGCGGCGAAGCCCCAGTTGCCCGCCCAGTTGCGGGCGTTCTCCTGGAGCGTGCCGTCCTTGCCGCCGCCCGTGGTGCCGACGGTGGCGAGCTGCCCCTTCCCCGCCTCACCAAAGGCCTTGGGATTGGGACTCGACGCGCAGCCGCCCTCACGGTAGTTGCCGGCCGCGGTCATGACGACGATCGGCTGGCCGTTCTTGTCCGTGTAGGAGAGGGCCGTCTCCTCGTCGAGGACCTTCCACTTCTCGGCCTTGGCGGGCACGTCGTAACGGAAGTGGTGCTTCTGCGAGGTCTGCGTCTGCCACCCCGTGAACAACGGCTGATCGCCCGAGGGGCTCGCCGGGGCGGAGGACTGGGACGACCCCGCGGAAGGTGCCTTCGACTCCGCGGCGCCGGTGTCCTTGTCCGTGGCGCTGCCGGTGTCCTCGTTGCATCCGCTCAACGCGACGGCCATGCCGATGCCGACGGCCGCGATCAGGGTCTTCTTCGTTCGCCGGGACGGCATCGAGGTGGTCTGCGGGTGTTGAGCAAGGTTCTTGAAGATCTTTGACTGAGACATGATCGGCACTCTAGGCGAGCCGCGTCGCCACACATCCCCAGGTGGGCGCCCCACCGCAAGACGGATACCCACTCGTGACACATCACATCAAGCTGATACGCGCGGCCATGGCCGTACTCATGGACCGCTCACCGTGACCCTCACCGATCTCACGATTCCCCTGTCGGGGTACTGAGGGGCGGGGCCTCGTAGGGAACTCCGACCTTGGCGGCCAGGCCGGAGATCATCAGCTCCAGGCCGTACTGGAACTCCGCGTCGTGATCGCTGTCGGCCAGATAGGGCGCAGTCGCGGTCAGAATCGGGTCGCCGGAGGCCGCGATGGCTTCGGTGCGCTGCTGGACCTGGTCGCTGTCCATGGCGCCCAGATAGATGGCGTAACCCAGTTCGCGCATGATCGAGCCGACCATGAAGGCGGTGTAACCGCGCAGGACGTGGACCATCTCCTCGGGGGCGAGGCGGAGTTCGTCGAGGCAGGCCAGCGTGGAGCGCATGGCCTCCAGGGCGGCGGGCGACTGCGTGGGCCGGGTCAGCACCAGGGGGAACGCCTTCGGATGCTGCTTGGCGGCGGCGCGGAAGGCGGCGGCGTGCGCCCGGATCCGCTTCTGCCATGATCCGCCCTCCTCCTCGGGAAAGGCGATGCCGGCCAGCAGCGCTTCGGCGACGCCGTCGAGAAGGGCCTCCTTGTTCGGTACGTGGTTGTAGAGCGACATGCTCTCGATGTCGAGCTCCGTGGCCAGTTTGCGCAGGGAGAAGGCGTCGGGGCCATCGCGGTCGATCATCGTCACCGCTGCCGCGATCACCTTTTCGCGGGTCAGACCGACCCGCCTGCCGCGGCCGGTTCCTCGCGCCGTCATGCGTCACCTTCCCTTGACATCACTTACGCCGCAAGTCTAGCGTTCCGGCCCACAAGACTTGCGGTGCAAGTGTCGGGTTGAGTGATCGCGCCGCTGAGTTCGCCGGGTTCATGGAACCTGCACCGAGCCGGCCCGGCTGACCAGAGAAGGACTCGATCGATGAAGCTCGCCTGGCAGGACACCGACGTCCTCGACATGCCCACGCTCGGCACCCCGATCACCACCCTCGGCGGCCTCGCGGACATACCCGGCGGCTACGGCGCACAGCTCGTGTGGGCCCGGACGCGGGCGACGGAGCTGCGTACCGAGTTCGCGGCGACCGGTACCCCGGACAGCATCACCACCTGCGACCTGGTGACCCTGCCCTATCCGACGAGATTCGGTCTCTTCCGCGCCTCCCGGGCCATCGCCCCGTTCCTCGCCATCACCAACCGCATGCTCGTCATCCGCTGGACCGAGAGCGACGGACGGCGGCGGGCGCTCCTGTTCGAGCCGAGCGATGTCCAACTCGGCCGCAACACCCCGTACTTCGCCGCCCTGGCCCGCCGCACACCCGGCCCGGTGCGATCCCTGATGGTCACCGAACACGGCACCGTCCTCGGGCATCTGGCCCGGCTCGGCATCGCGCCCGAGGACGTCGACTATCTCCTCTTCGACCATCTGCACACCCAGGACCTGCGCCGGTGGATCGGCACCAGCACACCCCAGCCGGACTTCGGCGACGCTCCGGTCGAGCCCGTGTTCCCCCGCGCCAAGGTGATTGTGCAGCGGCATGAGCTGCTGGCCATGTCCGAACTCCACCCGCTTCAGCGGCCCTGGTACCAGCCCGAGGCCTACCGGGATGTGCGGCCCGAGGCCTTATCCGCCGTCGACGGCTCGCTGCTCCTCGGCCCCGGTGTCGCGGTCATCTCCACCCCCGGCCATGTGCTGGGCAATCAGACCCTCCTGCTGAACACCTCCAGCGGCATCTGGGCGTCCAGCGAGAACGCCATCGCCGCCGAGTGCCTGACCCCCGAGCACTCCCGTATGCCCGGCATCGCCCGCTGGGCTCGCGCCTGGCAGCAGGAGGTCGTCCTGAACGCCAACACCATCGAGACGACGGCCGAGCAGTACAACTCACTCATCATCGAGAAGACGCTCGTCGACCGCGCCCAGGCCGACCCCCGCTTCCCGCAGTTCTTCCCCTCCAGCGAGCTGACCGCCGCCTGGACCAACCCCGGCACCGGCCCCACCTTCACCCACAAGGCAGTGACCCACCAATGACCACCGTGATCAGCGACGAGATCCTCGCGTACCGCCAGAAGCTGGTCCTGGACCACTTCCATGACGAGGTCCGCCAGCAGTGGGACGACGTCCTGGCCACCTTCCCGCATCCGCGCTACGAACTCATCCCCACCATGACGGTCCACGACGGCGACATGGCCGTACGCGGCTACTACCGCGACAGCCGCCGCGCCTTCCCCGACCAGGACCACGAGATCATCGCCCTGCGCCACAGCGGCGACGCCGTGATCGTCGAATTCTGGCTGCTGGGCACCCACCTCGGCCCGCTGGGCGCGATCCCGCCCACCGGAAACCGCTTCCGTGTGCGCATGACCGCGTACTTCATCTTCGACAACGACGGAAACGGCGGCGAGAACCTCGTCTGCGAGCGGATCTACTTCGACAGCCTCACGCTGCTGAAACAGCTGATCGGCGGCCTGAACCCGCGCAACCCGCGCAACTGGCTCCTGGCCGTCCGCTGTCTGCGCGGACTCCTCAAGGAAGCCGGTGGCACCCCACACCCCGCCCTCGTCAATACACCGCGGGCGGACCTGTCGTGAAGGTCCACCACCTCAACTGCGGCACCATGCACCTGCGCGGCGGACCGCGGCTGGTCTGCCACGTCCTCCTCCTCGAGACGGACGCACAGGGGCTCGTGCTCGTCGACTCCGGCTTCGGCCTCATGGACATCGCCACCCATGGCCGCCGCGTGGGCCCGGCCCGCCACTACATCAAACCGGCCCTGGACCCCGAAGAAACCGCCGTCCGTCAGGTGGAACGGCTCGGCTTCCACCGCGACGACGTCCGCCACATCGTCCTCACCCACTTCGACGCCGACCACATCGGCGGCCTCGCCGACTTTCCGCACGCCACCGTCCACGTCACCGCGGCCGAGGCACACGGCGCGATCCACGCCCCCTCCTGGCGCGAACGCCTCCGCTTCCGCCCGGCCCAGTGGGCCCACGGCCCGAGCGTCGTCGAACACAGCCCGGACGGCGAGGCGTGGCGCGGGTTCGCCGCCGCCAAGGAGCTCGACTCCGTCGCGCCCGGCATCGTCCTGGTCGCCCTCCCCGGCCACAACCGCGGCCACGCCTGCGTCGCGGTCGACACCGGCACCCGCTGGATCCTGCACGCCGGGGACGCCTTCTACCACCCCGGCACCCTCGACGGCCGCGCCCCCGTGCCCGCGGCCCTCCGCGCCATGGAGGCGGCTGTCGCGTACGACCTGGAACAGGTCCGCGCCAACCACGCCCGCCTCGGCGAACTGCACCGGCGCGCGGAACCCGACCTGATGATCATCTGCGCCCACGACCCGGCCCTGTACGAAAGGATGCGGGCCGGCTGAGGGAAGAGCCCGGGTGCCGCCGCACCCGGGCCGAACGGGAGCCACCAGGGCCATCCGGGCTACCAGGGCACGAGCTGGTCCTGGTGGTTGAGGAATTTCAGGCCCGGTTCGCCGCTGTGGCGGTCGATCGTGTCCACCACGCCCGGGATGGACTGGCGAATAGTCAGCGGTGCGTCCGGTCCGCCGAGCTCGGTGCGGACGTGGCCGGGGCACATGAGCAGCAGCGTGTGCGCGGCTTCGGCGTACCGGGCGGCGTAGCTGCGCATCAGCTGGTTCAGGGCGGACTTGCTGGCGCGGTAGACGTCCTGGCCACCCTTGGTGTTCAGGCCGAGGCTGCCCTGGCGCGAGGACATGACGCCGATGGTCCCGGTCGGCGCGACCAGCGAGCGGAGGGACTCGACCACGCGCATCGGGCTGAGCGCGTTCGTGACCATGACCTCGATGAACATCTCCGTCGGAACGTCGCCGATCGGAACGTCGCCCCTTGTGATGGCGGCGTTGACGAACAGCAGGTCGAGCGTGTGCTCCGCCAGGCGCTCGCGCAGCGCGGCGACCTCGTCCGGCTTCGTCATGTCCATCGACTCGACCGTGACCCGGCCACCGGACGCCTCGGCCAGGTCATGGAGGCCGGTGCGTCGCTCGCCCCGGACCGTACCGATGACGTTCCAGCCGCGGTGCGCGTACTCGGTGGCGAGGCCGAGTCCGAGGGTGCGGGACGCGCCGATGATGAGAGCGGTCTTGGGAGCGTTCACGCCTGGACCGCCGGCTTGAGGACGTCTTCGCACCACTGGCGGAAGGTCGTCGGGCTGGCGGTCTCGGGAGTACGCCGCACGCCCTCGTCAATACCGTCGTCCTTGGCGCGCATCATGTCGACGTAGCCCTCCACGAGCGCGTTCCCCATGCCGCGCCCGGTGAGTGCGGCGCGCATGTCCTCCAGCGACTGCCGCTGGTAGCGGATCGGGCGGCCGAGCACCTCGGACATGATGCGCGCCATGTCGTTCGCCGAAAGGTCCTCGGGACCCAGCACCGGGACCTCGCCCGTGCCCGTCCACGAGCGGTCGAGCAGCAGACCGGCGGCGGCCGCGGCGATGTCTCCGGTGGCGGCCGTCGGTGCCGTGCGGTCGGCGGCGGCGGTGTCGGTGAACACGCCGTCGTCGCGGATCGAGGTCACCTGCCGCAGCAGGTTGTCCATGAAGCCCGGGCAGGCGAGCGCCCGGTAGGCCACGCCCGTACCCGCGATGAGGTCGTCCATGGCCAGCGACGCCGTCACATGCCCGGCGCGGCCGCCGGCGGCAGTACCGCGGCCGAGCGCCGAGACGCCGACGACGTGTCCGACCCCGTGGACCGTGAACGCCTTCGCGGCGGCGCGGGTGAACCCGGAGTACGCGGCGTCCATGCTCGGAGCCTGCGGGTGCGGCGGGGCCAGCCAGAAGACGGCGTCCGCGCCGGCGAAGGCCCGGTCGACGACCTCGGCGTCGCCGTGCGAGCCGGTGACGACGTCGACGCGGGCGCGGACGGCGTCGGGGAGTTTCCCCGGGTCGCGCACGATGACCCGCAGCTCTTCGCCGCGCTTGGGGGCCTCGTTGAGCAGGATGTCCAGGAGCCGGCCGCCGATCTGGCCGGTGGGAGCGGTAATAACGATCATGTTGTGAGTCTCGGGGCGGGCCACCCGCGGCGTCCAATACCTTTCCCGGCAATTGATACCTTGAGGGCATGGATCTCGATCTGCGCAAGCTCCGCTATTTCGCCGCGGTGGCCGAGCACCGGCACTTCGGCCGGGCCGCGGAACAGCTGTTCATCGCCCAGCCGGTCCTCAGCCGCCAAATCAAGGCGTTCGAGCAGGAGTTGGAGTGCGCGCTGCTCGTGCGGACCACTCGCAGCGTGGAGCTGACCCCCGCCGGGAAACAGCTCCACGAGGAGGCGCAGCGGATCCTCGGGGCGGTCGCCGCGGCGGTGCGGCGCGTACACGACGCCGAACGGGGCTCCCAGCGCCTCGTCGTGGCCTTCTCCCCCGGGCTGCACGTGTCGGATGCGATCCGGGCGTTCACATCGCGCCACCCGGACGTCGAGACCGACGTCGTCCCGGCCCACTGGTGGCAACCGGACGCGCCGCTCCGGGACGGCCGGGCCCAGGTCGCATACCTGCGACAGCCTTTCGACGACTCGGGATTGCGCACCATCCCCATCGGCCACGAGCCCAGGGTCGCCTGCATGCCCGCGACGCACCCGCTGGCGCGCCGTGAGAAGCTCACCTGCGCCGACCTCGACGGCGAGAAGATGATCACGGCGACGACGCGGCCGATGTCCTCCATCGAGGAGAAGTTCGAGCTCATCGCCGCCGGGCAGGGTATCGCGCTCATCTCCATGAGCGCCGCGCGCTCCTACTCCCGCCCCGACCTCGTCCACCTCCCCGTCACGGACGCCCCAGGGGCCGAGACCTGCCTGGCCGTCGCCGCGGACCGACGCGAGAGGCAACTGCTGCGCGACTTCCTGGACATCGCCACCGCGACACTGCGGCACGCCTGAGCGGACTTCGTTTCACCCGCCCCGGCGCTGAAACTCGGTCATCACCTGATCCACCACCACACGCAGCGGCAGATCCAGGGCCTGGGCGGCGGATTCCACATCGGAGAGTTCCGGTTTGACCGTACGGCTCCCGTCTCCGACCTCGGACACCTTGACACTGATGTGCTGCCGTCGCCCCTCGGGTCCGATGGCGACGGTCACCGACCGGCGGGGCAAGGTCGCCCGTTGCCAGGACGACCAGCGCACGCCCACCGTGGTGGTGTGGCGGAACACCGTGTCGACGACCGCTTCCCGCAGGCTTTCGTCGCACAGGGCGGTGAGGACCTGTCCATGCCGGCCGTGCCGGGCGGTGATGGAACTCGTCCAGCAGTCCCAGGCGCCCGCGGTCCGGACGGCGGTGAGCACGGACGGCCACAGCTGCGGGTCCAGGTCGTCGACCGTGGCTTCGACCACGAGCACATCGCCGGACGGCCTGCGTACGGTCTCCTGGGCGGTGCCCACGACGACCCGGGTGATGTTGGGGCGGTCGGCGGGGTCCCGGGAACCGCCACCGATGCCGACGCCGCGCACCGTCATGGCCGGGAACGCCCCGGGCCGGGCGAGCGCGGCGACCAGGGCCGCCCCGGTGGGGGTCGTACGTTCCCCCTCCAGGTCTCCCTCGGTCAGCGGCAAGCCCGCTCGCGCGGCGATGCCCAGCACCGCCGGGGTGGGCACCGGCAGCCGGCCGTGCTCGGCGCGCACGGTGCCCCTTCCGGTCGCCAGTGGCGAGGTCGTCACCACGGGATTTCCGCTGAGCAGCCCGAGGTCGTCCAGCGCCGCCGCGCAGCCCACGACGTCGGCCAGTGCGTCGAGCGCCCCCACCTCGTGGAAATGCACCGCTGTGGGGTCGATTCCGTGCACGCCGCCCTCGGCGTGCGCGAGCACCTCGAACACCCGCCTGGCGTAGCTCCTGGCGTCCGCGTCCAGCTCCGCCGACTCGACCAGCGCGAGGACGTCGTCCAGGTGTCGGTGCGCCGGAGGTCCCGCGGGGACGCTGACCTGGGCGCGCAGACAGCGGAATCCGCCGCGTCGGTCGGGTTCGACGCGTACGGCGACGCCGAGACCGAGCGACGCCACCGCGGCGGCGACCCGCTCCTGGTCCGCGCCCGCGTCGAGGAGAGCGGCCATCAGCATGTCGCCGGCCAGCCCGGACGTGGCGTCGATCCAGCAGGCGGCACGCTCAATCACGGCACGCTCAATCACGGCACGCTCAGCCACGGCACGCTCAGCCACGGCACGCCACTTTGAGGATCTTCGCGACATGCACGGCGGCACCGAAGCCATTGTCGATGTTGACCACGGCCAGCCCGGGACTGCAGGACGACAGCATGGTCATGGCGGCGGTGACGCCCCCGGTGGCCACACCGTAACCGACGCTGGTCGGCACACCGACGACCGGGGCCGCGACAAGGCCGGCGACCACGCTGGGCAGGGCTCCGTCCATTCCGGCCACGACGACGAGACAGTCCGCCGCGCGCACGTCGTCCAGCTTCGCCAGCAGCCTGTGCAGTCCGGCCACTCCGACATCCGCCATCACCTCGGCGCCCACACCCAGCGCCGTCAGCGTGGCCAGGCATTCACGGGCCACCGGCAGGTCGGTCGTGCCCGCGGTCAGGACCAGGGCATGCCCCGCCGGTGGTGGCGGCTCTCCCACGGTGACCGTCGCGGCCGTACGGTCGACGCTCACCACATCGCCCGGAAACGCCTCGGCCGCGGCGTCGAGAACCGCTTCGGGGCAGCGGGTCGCCAGAGCCGGGCCGGTGCGGTCGTGCGCCCGCAGCTCGGCCAGGAGCCGCAGCGTCTGCTCGGGCGGCTTGCCCGCACCGAAGACCACCTCAGGTACTCCCGTTCGCGTCCTGCGGTCCACATCGAGCCGGGCGTAACCACCGACTCCGACCGCCCCGTTCACCGGTTCCGCTCCACCGGGGTGATCGGCAGGTTCAACGAGCCGGAACGGAAGGGCTGTTCATCGATTTCCACCTGGTCGTAGCCGACGGCCCGCACGGCCGCCACCACCGCGGCGCGCTCCCCGGGGTCGCCCACCCGGACGAGCTCTTCGGCAGCCAGCTGGACCCTGCCGAGCCGGCCGTAGTGCCGCACCCGCAGCACCCGGTAGCCGAGCCGCTTCAGCGCCAGCTCCGCCCGATCGACCTGCTCGAGCGTGGGAGCACTGACGGGCGTGCCGTACGGGAGCCGGGAGGCCAGACACGGGGAGGCCGGCTTCTCCGCGGAGGGCACGGCCAGGGCGCGGGCCAGCGCCCGGACGGCTTCCTTGCCGAGACCGGCCTCCAGCAGGGGATGCCGTACACCGTGCTCGGCCGCGGCACGCAGTCCCGGGCGCCAGTCGCCGATGTCGTCGGCGTTCGCGCCGGACAGCACCGCCGCGTAGCCGCGCCGCGCGGCGAGTTCGTCCAGCCGGTCGTAGAGCTCGGACTTGCAGTGGTAGCAACGGAACCGGTCGTTGCGGCGGTAACCCTCCCGGGCCAGCTCGGCGGTGTCGACGACTTCATGGGCGATACCGACCGAGGCGGCCACGGCGCGCGCTTCCTCGAGCTCACCGGTGGCCAGCGCGGACGACACGGCCGTCACGGCCAGCGCCCGTGACCCGAGCGCTCGCGCCGCCACCGCCGCTACCAGCGACGAGTCGACGCCACCCGAGAAGGCGACGACGGCACTGCCGACGGCGCCGATGCGCGCGGTCAGGGCCTCCAGCGGAGTGGTGGTGTGCACGGTCAGCCCTCCTTGGGTTTCTTCGCCTTCGCGGCGGCGATCAACTCGTCCGGCGGCCACCCCTCGTCGAGTGCCTGACATACCCGTAGAAACGCCCCCGGATCACGGCCATGACGGCGGGCGGCCAGGGTGATCGGCTCCCGCGGAGCTCCACCGCAGTAGAGACAGCCCACGCCTATCGCGGACAGCAACCGCATCGCGGATCCGTCAGGATGCCGGCTGACCAGTTCCGTGATGGTGGTCGAGCCCCGGACCGGTGACCGGGGTGGCCCGTCCGGATTCACCGCGGCGCCTCTTGCGGGAAACGCAGGGGCTGGGCGTCCAGCCGGACCAGCTCGCGGGGCAACTGGTACCGGGCGAAGGGCAGGATCGCCACCTTGGCGTCGGGGCCGTGGCGCTCCATCGCCGCGGCGAATGCCGCGTCCAGCGAGGTGGTGGCGTCGATGCCGATGTCCTCCGCCATGGCGAGGTTCTCTTCCAGGGTGACCAGGGTCAGGTGCTTGCGCACCATGACCTCGTAGATCGGGGCCCAGATGCAGCCCGCCCACATCTGGATCTCACGGGCGTGGATGTCCCCCAGCAGCCGGTGGTAACCGGCCTCGGAAGGTGGCATGTAGGGCTTCATCAGGTCCATCAGGGCCAGGCCGGGGAAGAAGCCCGTCTCGGTTTGCACACCGGGCGAGGGACTGGTGTAGATGACGGTGCCGCCGTCGCGCACCACGTGGTCGGCGGACATGCAGCCCCAGCCGGTGTGGAAGAACAGATGGTCGGTGGGCGCGAACACCCCGCAGATGACGATGTCGGCCGGACCGCTTTCGGCCACCGGGCTGTCGAAGGTGTAGATCTCGTTGAACCGCTCGATGGTCCTGCGGTGCGACACCGGATGTGCCCCGAAGTTCATCTCGATCACCTTGCCGCGGGTGTCGAGCAGGACGTCCAGGGTCGCGGTGAGGCCGGCCATCGTGGCGATCTCGTCGATGTCCGAGCGCATCGGTCCGGCCAGTGCCCCGTAGTGCGTCTGGGGCGACATCACGAAGTTGCCGTGGTTGGCCTCGATGGTGATGTCGGCGCACACCCCTGGCATGACCAGCTTGCCGCCTCCGCCGTAACCCCAGTGATTGGCCTGTGCCTGTCCGATCGCGATCACCACATCATGGCTGGTCACGGACTCATGCACCCAGGCGGGCGTGCCCCGCGAGGTGATGCCGAGGTGGGTGTAGACGTCGTAGTTGAGGGGGTCGTTCTGGAGCAGCGGGATACCCAGCCGGGCCATGCGCGCGAGGTTGTCCCGACCGACCTTCTGTTCGATGTCGCGCTGCGACATCGATATGACCTTGCCGTTGCCGGTGATGACGGTGGCCCTGGTCGTGCCGGCCCGTTCGATCTCGTCGAGTACCGCAGGAAGGATCTTCGAGGCCGGGGTGGGCCGGAACTGGTTGTCGATGATGACCGTGATGCTCCGGCCGCCCTCGAGCAACTGCGCGAGACTCGGCCCGGCCACCGGGTTGGCCAGTGCGCGCCGCGCCTCGTCGGTGGTGTTCTTCACCGCGGGGGGTTCGTCGGGGTAGATCGCCGCCAGCAGGTTCCGCTCGGGGATGTCGAGTTCGAGCTCTTCCCGGCGGACGTTGCTCTCGTCGTCCATGACGCCGATGGTCAGCGGGTCCAGCGACTCGTAGGGAATTCGTGCGTGGAAAGTTCCGGTCATCGTGGACCCTCTTCGCAAGCGGCGCGCCATCATACTCAACGGACCGTATGTTTAGGATGGTTGATCAATATATTGGAAGCTAGGCGAGATTTCAGAGGCTGTCAACGCTCGCGCATGCGACGACCCCGTCACAGACCGCTTCCGACCTGCTCGGCCCGTTCCGGCCGCCGGCCGAAGCCCACCGAAACCCGGGTTTCCGGAACGGCGATGAGCGTGACGACGAACATGTACGCCACGCTGGCCGGCGCCCCGCCCAGGCCTGCCCCGCCGGCACCGATCAGTCCGCTCATCAGACCCCGCCACCGCGGGCCGATGCACTCCGTGCCAAGGTGTGCGTGGTCGCGGTGACACCGCCGACGAACAGGCCCTGCACCACCCGGAGGGTCGGCGTCGCGGCCGGTGGGGAGGGATGCCACTGACACCTGGTTCTAACGCTCCTTCTGCCGACCGCTCCGCCGGCGCCCTCCGGCGCCGCGCAGCAGCCGCTTGACGCGGTCGAGCAGGGGCGCGAACACCAGACTCAGGGCGCTGGGGGCCTTCACCGGCCCGGACGGCGCCTGCCCGGATATCGCCGCTTCGGTGACGGCGTCGGCGAACTGCTCGAACATCCGGCGGCTGACGTCTCCGGCGAGAGCGCGACCGAACTGGGCGATGCGGCCGGTGAGATAGACCTTGGCGTCGGCGTGCATCGCGGTGCCGGTCTCCGTGGCCTCGGTGGTCAGTGTGATGTCCGCCTGTGTCTGCGCTCCGCCGGTGTCCTGGCCTTGGGCGACCGCCCGCAGCCGACCGGCCCCACGGTCGTGTTCCAGGATCTGCGCCACTCCGTTGAAGGCCAGTTTGACCGGACCCACGGAGACCCGGGCTCTGCCCGCGTAGTGTCCGTTGCCGTGGTCGTCGGTGAGCTCCGCGCCCGGCAGGCAGCGCGCGAGCAGGTAGATGTCGTCGAGGACGCCCCAGACCCTGTCCTCGGGCAGTTCGATCTCCGTGGTGATCCGCACCGCGATGGTGGGATCACCGCTGGGCAGCACGATGTCCTGGACGCCCGACGACACCTTGTCCTCGGCCTCGTCCGGAGCGTCGGACGCGTCCGCGCCCTGCCCGGCACGGCCGACCAGCGCCGTACGCACACAGTTGCCCGGCTCGGGGATGCCCTCGGGGTGTGCGCGCCGGGTCTCGTCCACCGCGGTGAGGATGTTCCGGTACCCGGTGCAGCGGCAGATGACGCCCGACAACTCCTCCGGCAGCTCCTCCTCGGTGACGTCCGGCTTGTTGACCAGCAGGTCGTAGGAGCTCATCAGGAAGCCGGGGGTGCAGAAGCCGCACTGCAGGGCGTGGTGACGCCCGAACGACTCCTGCAGCGGGTGCAGGGCGTCGGGCCGCCCCAGGCCCTCGACGGTGACGATGTCCGTCCCGTCCAGCTGCACGGCGAACAGCAGACAGGCGCGGGCGGCCTCGCCGTCGACGAGCACGGTGCACATACCGCAGACCCCGTGTTCGCAGCCGACATGCGTACCGGTGAGGCCGAGGTGGTCACGCAACGCGTCGGCCAGGGTGACCCGCGCCGGGAGGCTCAGCACCGTGGGCGTCCCGTTGACGGTCATCCGGACCTCGACCGGGTCGTCCGCGCCGGCCTTCACCGGGCGCGGCGTGCGGGGCCCCGCCTCGCGGGACCCGGCTTCGCCGACGGTCACGTGGTCACCTCCTCGGCGCCGTCGCGGGCGCGCTCGTAAGCCTTGGACAGTTCCCGGCCGGCCAGGGCGAGCAGCAGCCGGCGCCGGTAGTCCCTGGACGCGTGGACGTCGCCGTCGGTGTCGACGATCTCCTCGACGACGGCGACGAGTTGCTCCCTGAGCCGGCCCGCGAGCCCCTCGCCGCTGTCGGTGACCGCGGCGGCGAGTTGCTCGGAGAGATCACGGGTGACCGGCCGGTCGGACACGCCGAACGCGGTCATCGTCGCCTCCGGGCGACCCGCGCGCAGACGTACCCGCACGGCGACGCCCGCGAGCGCGAAGTCGCCGTGGCGACGGGCGATTTCGGCGAACCCGAACCCCTCCCCCTCGGCGGCCACGGGCAGCCGTACGGAGGTGAGGATCTCGTCGGGGGCCAGCGCCGTGGTCATCGCGCCGTGGAAGAACTCCCGGGCGGACACGCCCCGGTGACCGTTCGGTCCGGTCAGCGTCAACTCCGCGTCGAGGCAGCAGGCCACGGCGGGCAGCTCGGCGGCCGGGTCGGCGTGGGCGAGACTGCCGCACACCGTCCCCCGGCTGCGCAGTTCGCGGTGGCCCACCCAGGGCAGCGCCAGGCGCAGCAGGGGAACACTTGCGCCGAGCGGGTCCCGCTCCACACGGCGCTGCCGTACGGTCGCGCCGATGTGCAGGACCGGCCCGGAGCGGGTCAGCGCGCCGAGTTCTTCTACGGAGTTGATGTCGATCAGCGTGTCGGGGCGGGCGAGCCGCATGGCGAGCACCGGTGTCAGCGACTGCCCGCCCGCGATGACCTTGCCGCCCCCGCGGGTCTCCGCCAGTTCGGCGATCGCGTCGGAGAGGCGCGAGGGACGAACGTAGGCGAACGGTGCGGCTTTCATGGATCAGATCACCGGCCCTGGAACTTCGGGGCCCGCTTCTCGCCGAACGCGGCGACGCCCTCGGCGAAGTCGTAGCTCGACCGCAGCATCGCGTATGCCTTGCGCTCCAGCTCGATCCCCGAGTAGAGCGGAGCGTCGATCCCCTTGTCGAGCACCTCCTTGGCGGTGCGCAGGGCCAGTGGCGAGTAGCCCAGCATGGTCTTCACCACTCGTTCGACCTCCGCGTCCAGCGCCGCGCGATCGGGCAGCACGGCCGACACCAGGCCCCAGTCCCCCGCCTGCCGCGCCGTGATGCGGGTCGCGGTCATGACGTGGTACTTGGCGCGGGAGAGACCGATGAGCCGGGCGAGGCGCTGGGTGCCGCCGGAGCCGGGGATCATGCCCAGGCGCATCTCCGGAAGGGCGAACTCGCTGCGTTCGGTGGCGATACGGATGTCCGTGGACAGCGCGAGCTCGAAGCCGACGCCGAAACAGTAGCCGTCGACCGCGGTGATGACCGGCTTCGGGCTGCGGGACGGAGCCGTGACGTTCTGGCCCAGATCGGTGAAGTCGACGGGCTCCATCTCCATGAAGCCGGGGATGTCGCCGCCCGAGGTGAAGTGCTCGCCCTCGCCCCGGATGACCACGACCTGGATGTCCTCGTCCGCGTCGATCTCGGCGAAGCGGTCGGCCATCACCTGGCGGGTCTCCATGGTGACGATGTTGTATTTGCCGTGGTCGAGGGTCAGGTAGGCGACACGTCCATCGTGGCCGCGGTCCAGCCTGATCCGGCCTCCGGTCAGTGCCATGTCACAGATCCCTTTCGCTGTCACTGCCGTTGAGCAGCTCGTTGAGTACGTTCCCGTGGAGGGGCAGGGTGGTGATGTCCACGCCCGCCGGGGCGAGGGCGTCGGCGACCGCGCCCGCGATCGCGGCGGGAAGGCTCATGCTGCTGCCCTCGCCGCACCCCTTCGCGCCGAGGCGGGTGAGGGGGGAAGGCGTCTCCAGGTGGTCGCTGTGGAGCGCGTACCGCGTCTCCGCGGTGGTGGGACAGAGATAGTCCATGAACGTCGCCGTCGGTTGCCCGGCGTCGGTGTAGCGCATCTCCTCGAACATCGCACCGCCTATGGCGTGTGCGAGCGCACCATGGATCTGGCCTTCGAGGAGCGTGGGGTTGAGGATGGTCCCCGGGTCGTGGACGGTCACCACCTTCTCGAGCCGGAGCTGCCGGGTCTCGGCGTCGATGCGTACGGTGGCGAGCTCGGCGACGAATCCGTAGCACAGGCTCGAGTTGATCTGGTCGCCCCGGCTGGCGGCCTTCGACTGCGGGGGTGTGAAGGCGGCCTCCTCGTACAGCCGCGCGGTGGTGCCCTCGGGGAGCGCTCCGGGGTCCCAGTGGACCAGCCCGGCCGCGTGCCGGAACAGCACCGCCCGCTCGGGCTCGTCCCGGACCCGGACCCTGCCGTCGGCGAGTTCCACCTCGTGCCGCCGGACGTCCAGCAAGGTGGCACCGGCGACCTTGACGGTCTCGGCCAGCTTTTCACCGGCTTCGACCAGCGCGCTGGTCAGCAAGGGGGCGAACCGCGACGAATAGCTGCCGGAGGTCACCGTCCAGGGGGTGGTGGCGGTGTCCATCTCGACCACCGGACGAACCTGGTCCAGCGGCAGCCCGAGCTGTTCGGCGACCACGGCCTGGGCGACCGTGGCGTGGCCCTGCCCCTGCGGCACGGTGCCCAGCAGGACGGACACGATGCCGTTGAGGTCGACGCTGACGCGTACGTGCTCGGTGGAGCCGGACTTGCCGCGCCCCGCCGTGCGCTGTTCGGCCGGGGTGGCCAGGCTGACATAGCCGATGTTGGTCGCCGACGGGTCGACGATGGTGGCGACGCCGATGCCGTAGTACTCACCGCGCTCCCGCGCCTCGCGCTGCTCTTCCCGAAGCGCCTGGTAGTCGGCGTTCTTCAACAGCATGTCCAGCGCGCGCCGGTAGTCGCCCGAGTCGTAGACGCCGCCGGTCGGAGTGGCGTACGGGAAGTCCTCACTGCCCACGAGGTTGCGCTGCCGCAGCTCGACCGGGTCCAGGCCGCAGACCCCGGCGATCTTGTCCATCAGCCGCTCCAGGCCGAAGTACAGCTGCTGGCCGCCGAATCCACGGTTGAGTCCGGTGGGTGTCTTGTTGGTCACGACCGCGCGGGAGCGGATCCGCACGGCGTCGATCGTGTACGCGCCGGTGATGTTGCCGAAGCAGCGGTACAGCGTGCTGGGCTCCGGCGGGCGGAGATACGCGCCGACGTTGTCCACCAGATCCGCGCGGAGTGCTCGCACCTCGCCGTCGGCGGAGACCGCGGCTTCGAACCACATCACGCGGTCGGATCCGGCGGAGCTGGCGAGCATGTGCTCGATGCGGTCCTCGGTCCAGCGCACCGGGCGGCCCGCGTACTTGCTGGCCAGCGCCATCAGGGCCACATAGGGGTAGATGCCGGCCTTGATGCCGAAGCTGCCGCCGTTGTCGGACGGGATCATCAGCCGGATGCGTGAGGCGGGTACGCCCAGCGCCCCGGCCAGGACCGGGACCATGGAGAACGGACCGTGGAAGTTCGCCCACGCCTGAACGCCCGGTCCGTCGGCCTCGTCCTGCCAATGGGCGACGACCGCGTAGCACTCCATCGGGGTGGAGGAGTACCGAGGGAAGGTGTACTTGCCCTTCACCACGTGGTGGGCGGTGGCGAAGTGGCCGTCCACATCACCGAATTCAAAGGTTCGATCGGTCGCCACATTGCTGTCGGCGCCCTCGTGCAGTCGCGGGGCGTCGGGCAGGAGGGCCCTCTCGACGTCGACCACCGGGGGCAGCGGCTCGTAGTCGATCTCGACGAGTTCGGCGGCGTCCTCCGCGAGGTAGCGGTCCGCCGCCACCACCACGGCGACCGGTTCACCGACGAACCGGACCTTGTCGGTGCCCGTCGGGTAGTACGGCATGGGCGTCTTGAGGGAGAGCGGGAACGGCCGCAGTGTCGAGGCGACCTCATCGGGACCGATCACGGCGGCAACACCGGGGTGCCGCCGCGCCCGTGTCAGACGTACGCCGCGGATGCGGGCGTGCGGATGCGGGCTCCGGACGACCGCGGCGGTCAGGGTGCCCGGCAGGGGGTCGAGATCGTCGAGGAAGCGGCCTCGTCCGGTGAGCAGTGCGGGGTCCTCGATCCGTGCGGTCGGCCGCCCCGGCCGTTCCGTGGTCGCGGTCACGTGGTTCACCTGTCTGTCGCGGTGTCGCTGTCGGCCAGCGGGTGGTAGTCGCCGGAGCTCAGCCGGCGGCGGAGGATCTTGCCGGCGCCCGATTTGGGGATTTCCTCGACGGCGATGAGCCGCTTGGGGCGTTTGAGGGACGGCAGTCCGGAGCCCTCGCGCACATAGGAGCGGAGTTCGGTCAGCGCGCGGTCGGGGGTCGTCCCGCTCTCGGGGACGAAGAAGGCGGTGGCGGCCTGCCCCCAGCGGTCGTCGGGGAGCCCGACGACGACCACTTCGCTGATCACCGGACAGCCGATCAGTTTGTCCTCGATCTCGTCCGGATAGATGTTCTCGCCCCCGGAGTTGATCATGTCGTCGACGCGTCCGGTGACCCACAGGTCGCCGTCATCGTCGGCGACGGCGAGGTCACCGGGGAAGTACCAGCCACCTCGGATCGACTTGGTGTTCGCGTCGGGCCGGTGCCAGTAGCCGGTGAAGGCGTCCGGGTTGCGCATGGAGACGGCGATCTGTCCCTGCTCGCCCGGCGCCACCTCGGCATCGGGCGGGGCGTCCGGGAACGGCTCCACCAGGCGGACCCGGGAGAAGACCCCCGCCCGGCCCGCACATCCCGGCTTCGCGATGACATCGGTCCCGACGGTGAAGGTGTAGATCTCGGTGGATCCGAAGTGGTTGACGAAGGACTCCGGCCGCAGCGTGTCCACCAACCGCTTCACCAGCGTCGGAGTCATCGAAGCGCCGGCGTAGGCCAGCTTGCGCACGGATGTGGCCTGCCCCAGGCGGCCGGTGCGCAGCAGCGACCAGTAGATGGTGGGCACCAGGTAGAGCGAACTGATCTCCTCATGGGCGATGAGGTCGAGCATTTCCTCGGCGTCGAACCTGGTCTGGGGAACCCAGGTGCCCGCGGCGACAACGGTGGCGATGAGTGTGCGCAGTCCCATGGTGTGGAACAGCGGCATCACGCCGAGCGTCGTGTCGAAAAGTGACTGTCCGCTCTGCAACAGGTGGGCGACCGAGGCGTGGTACTCGGCACTGTGCGTGCGCGGCACACCCTTGGGCCTGCCGGTGGTCCCCGAGGTGTACAGCATGACGCTGATGTCCTGCTCCGACACCCGGACGTCGAGCGGTCCGTCCGGCTGGTCGCGCGCCAGGCGCTCGATGGTCGCCTCGGCCGGGTCTCCCGAGTGGATCCACGGAACCGCCTCGACGGAAGCGAGCGCCTCCTGCGCGAGAGCCGAGGTGGAGTCGTCGGCGATCACCAGCGCCGGCTCCGCGTCGGATATGCAGTAGGCGAGTTCCGAGGGGCCGAAGCGGAAGGACAGGGGTACGGAGACGGCTCCCAGCTTCTGCGCTGCCAGATGGAGGCTGGCCAGTGGTTCGCCTCCGGCACCCAGGAGTACCACCCGTTCCCGTGGACGGACCCCGAGCTCCGCCATCGCCCGTGCCAGCTGATTGGTGTGGCCGTCCCACTGTCCGTACGTCATCGGGGTCCTGCCACCGACAGCCCGGCGACGCGGATGGCGCTCGGCTGTCCAGCGCAGAACCGTGCTCAGATCCATCGCGGTCCTCTCCATTCCACATGCGCCTGCCGGCGCTCGGCGGAAGCTTCCCCATCGAATGATGCGAGCCGCACCGTATGATTCAGACCATCGTGGGATTGGAAGCTACGCCGACCTGAGGAGGGTGTCAACGGTCCGGAGACGACGACCGCGCCGCCCGCGCAGTTGGGCATGCCTGCCCGACGTTTCTGGGCATGCCTGTGGCCGCCACGCCCGGCGGGCATGGCGGCGTGTGTCACTGTGCGCCGGTCTTACCGGGCCGTCGGCCGCCTCTTCATGGACGAGAACTCACCGCGCTCGACGCGTTCCTGGACGCCGCGCCAGAACTCGCGCGCGGCGTATTCCATGCCCAGGCCGAGCTCGAGGGTGACCATACGGCTGGAGACCTCTTCGATCCCGCCGTAACGGCGCCGCATCTCCTCGTACTCCGCGATGCGCCGCTCGTGCTGCTCGATCTGGTCCCGGGCGAGGCGCGCCACGTCGTCCGGCTCCGCCAACTCGTTGAAGAAGAGCTTGATCTCCGCGATGTCGCGTAGTTCGAAGTGTTCCTTGACCGGCTCGGCCAGCCAGGCCCGCAGCGCGGCGTCGCCCGCCTCGGTGATCGTGTAGATCTTGCGCCGCCGCCCGGTCTCCTCCTCGTGGACGTCCAGAAACCCGGCCCCCTGAAGCCTTTTGGGCTCCGCGTACAGCTGAGCGTGCGGGAAGTTCCAGAAGTAGCCCACAGACCGGCCGATCGCGCGCTTGAGGTCGTAGGGGGTGGACGGGCCACGCATGGCGATCATCCCGAGAACCACGTACGACGTCGTCGAGAGCCGGAATGCTGACATGGTCCGAAGCGTACCGTGGCGCCGAGGGCCCTTTCGCTTCGGTGTGGGAAAGCGGCAGTTCACCACCAACGCCCCGCCATGTTCGCCCGGCATCGCCGCCTTCGGAGGCAGACGGGCACCGGCATGACGGGGCAGCAGGGGTCCGGCGGTGCGCGGTGCCGGGGCGGCACGAGCGCGCCTCGCCGCCGGTTCAGCTCCCGGGCGTGAGCTCGAGGGTGTCGAGCACTCCGTACACCCCGAGGAAGGCGATCGCCACACTGCTCAGCACGAGGGCGGCGGTCAGCCAGGGGTTGGCGCGGAAACGGGGCGGGACACCGGTGTAGCGCAGGCGCCAGACCGCGACCACGACCGCGAGCAGGAAGATGCCACCGCCGATGCCGCCGATCTGCACCATCAGGACCGGGGACTGGACCCACAGGAAGATGCACATCCACACCGGGGGCAGACAGCAGGTGAGGATGCGGATGGTGCGCGTGCGCGAGCGCATGTCGTGCCAGTCGACCACTCCGAGCAGCCCGAGGGTGTTGGTCCACAGGCGGGGAACGCTGGCCGACGAGGCGACGGTGACCGAGAAGAGGACGGCGATCGCGCCGGCCAGGAACAGGTACTCCGCCCAGGGACCGAGCGTGTCGGTGTAGATGTGCGACAGCGTGGTGATCATTTCGTTGCCCTCGGGCACCAGGCCCTGCGGATGGAGCACCGAGGCGCCGATCACGTAGAAGGACAGGGTGCAGATGGTGCACACGACCCAGGAGACGCCCACATCGAGCCGCATGACCTTGAGCCAGCCCTCGGCCCGCCGGGCGCGCTGCTCACTGCCGTCGTCGGGGCCGGTCCAGCGGGCGTAGCCCTTCTCCAGGCACCAGTAGGTGTACGTCGTCATCTCGTCGGCGCCGACACCGGTGATGCCGAACATGGCGAGCGCGATGCCGACCGTGCCCGCGGGGATCTGGAAGCTCAGCCCGTCGGCGAACTGCTCGGGGCCGTACCCGAAGGCGGTGAACGGCAGGGCGAGGGCCAGGCCGAAGGTGATGATCGTCTTGAGGGTGATGCCGACGACCTCGACCCGCTCGACGACGGGGTACTTGCCCGTCTGCAGGATGAGGATGGCGGCGCCGGTCACGATGAGGGCCCAGATCGTCAGCGACGGTGTGCTCAGCGACCCGCCGTGGATCGGCAGCAGGATCGAGCAGGCCGCCGCGGTGCCGCCGATGATGCCGCCGCGCTGGAACATCTTGGCGAAGTCCATGCCGATCCAGAGCCAGTTGATCCAGCTCAGCCGGCCGATCCGGGGGCCGACGTCGCGGAACCCGTCGAGCGCGGGCCGGCCGTTGAGGATGGTCCAGCGGGCCAGCTCCATCTGCACCCACACCTTGACCGCGGTCGAGACGATCACCAGCCACAGCAGGGCGAACCCGGCCTTAGCGCCGAGCGAGGTGGTGGTGATCAGCTCACCGGAGCCGACGACGGCGGCGGACAGCACGAGCCCGGGGCCGAGGTGGCGCAGTCGGCCGCGGAAGGTCTCGGGGGCCGGGCGGGCGTCTTCGGCCCGCAGTGCGTACGGGTCGGCCTGCGCGGGTGGCGGCGCCGCCGTGGCGCCGTCGGTAGTGGTGGACATAGCGGGTCCTTAGAGGATCTTCCGGCGTCGTCGCCGGTATCCGGAATGGGGACAGGTCGTGTGGGGGGGCGTGCCGTGTGCCGTGGTGTCTCAGCGCGCTGGGTGGCGCGGCTCCTCACCCGCCAGTACGCGGACGACGTCCTCGGCCACCATCGCGCCCATGGCCTGGTTGGCCTCGGGTGTGCAGGCGGCCATGTGGGAGGTGAGGACGGTGCGTGGGGCCTCGCGCAGCGGGTGGTCGGCGGGCAGCGGCTCGGTGCTGAACGCGTCGAGGGCCGCGGCCCCGAGGTGCCCGGAGCCGAGCAGGTCGGCGAGCGCGCGTTCGTCGACGAGGCCGCCGCGCGCGGCGTTGACCAGGATCGCGCCCGGCTTCATCGCCGCCAGGCGGGAGCGGTCGAGCAGCGGGGTGCCGGACGGGCCGGGCGGAGTGTGCAGGCTGACGGCGTCGGCGCGCTCCAGCAGGGCGTCGAGCGCGACCGGTTCGGCGCCGTGCGCGCGGATGTCGGCCTCGGGGACGTACGGGTCGTGGGCGAGCAGTTCCATCCCGAAGGCGCGCGCGTAACCGGCGAGCAGACGGCCGATGCGGCCGAAGCCGACGATGCCCAGCGTCTTGCCGTGCAGTTCGGGGCCGAACAGCTTCGGCCAGCCGCCCGCCGCCACCGCGGTGTGCGAGGCGGTCAGGGAGCGGGTCGCGGACAGCAGCAGACCGAAGGTGTACTCCGCCACCGCACGCGAATTGCTGCCCGGCGCGCACACCACCGGGATCGAGCGCGCGTGGGCGGCGGCCACGTCGATGGTGTCGACGCCGACACCGTGCTTGGCGATCACCTTGAGGCGGGGCGCGGCGTCCATCACCTCGGCGGTGATCGGGTCCATGCCGACGATCAGCGCATCCGCTTGGGCCGCGTGCGACAGGAGTTCGGCGGTGGGCAGCGCCGCGTCCTCGCGGGGGCGCAGGGGACCCGCTCCGGCCTGCTCCAGGATCTGCCAGGGCCGCGCCGAGTGCCGGGCGAAGGTGGGCGTCGTGATGAGCGTGGTCGGCATCAGCGGGCCTCGCCGCGTGCCGCCCGGAGGTGGGACGTCGCGATCTGCTGAAGGTGCACGACATCGGCCGCGACCGTCGCGAACGTGAAGCCCTCGGAGAGGCGACGGGCGGCGCTCTCGCCGTCGGCGTTGTGGATGCCGGCCGCGATGCCCACCGCCTCGGCCGCCTTGCGGACGCGGGCGAGGGCCTGCTCGAACTCGTCCTGTACGGCAGGGTCGGTGGACGTCGCGCCGCCGATGGCCAGGCGCAGATCGGACGGGCCGACGTAGACGCCGTCCAGGCCGGGGGTCCGGCAGATCTCCTCGAGGTTGGCCAGGCCGTCGGCCGTCTCGATCATCGCGAGGACGGCGGTCTGGTCGTGCGCGTCGGCCGGGTTCGGGCCGATGCGGAGCTGGGCACGCATCGGGCCGTACGAGCGGCGGCCCAGCGGCGGGTAGCGGACGGCGGCCACCGCGTCGGCGGCGTCCTGGGCGTTGTCGATCATCGGGACGATCACGGCGCTCGCGCCCGCGTCGAGCGCCTTGCCGATGTAGGTGAGGTCATTGGCCTCGACGCGCACCATGCCGACGGCGGTGCTGCCCTTGGTGTCGGTGGCGAGGAGGTTGTTCAGCATGCCCTGGTAGCCGAAGAGGCCGTGCTGGGCGTCGAAGGCCAGGTAGTCGTAGCCGACGCGGGCGAGGCGTTCGGCGGCGATCGGCGAGTCGAGCAGGGACCAGTAGCCGATGAGCTGCTCGCGATTGCGCAGTGCGGCGATGAACTGGGCGGAGGTGCGGCCGGTGGCCATGGGGGTCTCCCTTGCGACGTTGCGAGGTGGGCGGCGGGGTCAGCGGTTGTAGGCGGGCATCGGGCCGCGCAGCCGGGCACCGACCTCGTCGCAGGCGGTCAGGACGTCCGCGGGCAGCGGGCCCGCGGTCGCGGCGGCGATGTTGGCCTTCAGGTGCTCGACCCTGGAGCCGCCGAGCAGCAGCGCGTCGGTGGAGGGCCGGGACAGCAGCCAGCGCAGGGCCAGGTCGGTCAGCGGCAGGCCCGCCTCGGAGGCGATGCGGGAGAGGTCGGTGACGGCGTGGAACACCTCCTCGTTCCAGTACCGCTCGCGGTACATCGCGGCCACCTTGGAGTCGCCGAAGCGCCCGTTGTCCGGGACCTGATCGAAGCGGTGGCGGCCGGTGAGCAGGCCGCCGCCGAGCGGGTTGTAGACCACCGTGCGCAGTCCGGTACTGGAGGCGAATTCGACGTACTCCTCCTCGATGCGGCGCGCGAGGAGGTTGTGGAGCTGCTGGGCGACGACGGGACGGGGGGCGCCGACCTCGTCGGCCACGCGGTTCAGCTCGGCGATCTGCCAGGCGGCGAAGTTGGAGACGCCTAGGGCGAGGACCTTGCCCGCCCGTACGAACTCGGCGACGGTCGCCAGGGTCGCGCTCAGCGGTGTCCCGCGGTCCGGCTGGTGCAGATAGAAGAGGTCGACATGGTCGGTGCCCAGGCGCTTGAGGCTCCCGTCGAGCGCGGCGCGCAGGCCCTCGGGTGAGAGCGGGGCGTGCTCGCCCTGGTCGGGGTGCGGGATACCGGCCTTGGTGGCGAGGACCACCCGGTCGCGGCGGCCGGGCAGCAGCTCGGCGAGGATCCGTTCGCTCTCGCCGCCCGCGTAGCCGTTGGCGGTGTCCACGCCGGTGATGCCCGCGTCGAGCGCGGCGTCCACCATCGCGGCGGCCGTCGCGCGGTCGGCGGTGTCGCCGAAGGTCATCGTCCCGAGGACGAGAGGGGACAACTGGACGGGCACATGCGGGAGTGCGAGGCCGACGGTCACGGGCGGGTTCCTTCCAAGGCGGGCGGTGCGGGTGGTGCCGGTGGTGCGTGGTGCGTGGTGCGGGTCGTGCAGGTGAGACGGGTGGTGTGGCCGTACTCGTAGGCGATCACATGCGTGATGTGCGCATCGCGCATGGCGCCATGCGGCTCTGTGGCCCCGACCGGTCGTCGCGGTGGTTCCCCGCGACGCACCGCGCGGCGGCCGGGTGCGGTGCGATGCGATCTGCTGGGTAAGCCGGTCCGCGTCGCGCCGACGACGGCGACACGGTCCATGGGTGACGGCCGTCGACGCCATGGGAACGCTCGCACGGTTGCGTAAATCACGCAAGATGTCTCGCGCAGTTCACGCAACCTATGCCATGATCCTCACTGGGCCTGACCGTGTTGTCCATCGAGGTGCCGGGGACTCGCCGCCGCGCATCGCAGTCGCGCCGCTGCCCCGTCCGGCTGCCTCCACGGCGGCCACCCGAAC